>WFQZ01000017.1 GCA_015486785.1 Thermoflexales bacterium | reverse complement strand
GTGTATAAGAGACAGGAGCCGCACTGTTGGGCGATGCCGCGCAGTTCCCAAATGCGCTCGGTCATCATTGAGGTGGTGGTGCGGTTGCCCACAAACAGCCCCAACAGCTCCGGGCGTTTCTCGCGGATGGTGCTATCCACCAACGTGACCATCGCCGATACGGCAATGTGCGCTTTGCCGATTTGGTACGTGTAGTCATAGACTTGTGGCTCAAAGAAGTGCTCAATGACAGCCAGGGGAGGCTCTTTCGCGGCTCGCAGTTGAGTGTAAGTTTCTCGCTCAATCTGTGCGATAGCCGGGACATCGTTTTGGTAGATGCGTTTGCCCCAGCGATACAGAGTGTAAAGATGCCAGGGGAGCAGAAGTTTGCGGCGCAGAGAAATTGAGCCGTAAGGCGGTAAGATGTCCTTTGGTGCACCGATAGATTCTGGGTCAAAGGGCATCACCAAAGCCACATTGCGCATGAAGTAAGACACATTCAAGTACAGGCGGCTTTGGACGGTGAGTGCCGGCGGGATGCTGAGGTCAAATCCCTCTGTGCCGCCGCCGATCATCGCTGTTGACCAAACAAATTCCTCGTTCAGCCCTTGGACATTGATCGTCTTTGTTAGGGGGTGAGCTACTCCAGAAGTCTCTTGGGGATTGTGCCCACTCAATAGCCATTCGGTCATAAAGTACCTCCCTAATCCAGAATCTCGACCGTACCTGTTTGTCCGTTGACGCGAATGCGCTGGCCGTCGCGCACGTGGTTCAGAATGCCGCTCACGCCGACCACGGCGGGCAAGCCGTTTTCCCGTGCCACAACAGCGGCGTGCGAGATCACCCCGCCCAGCTCGGTCACTACGCCGGTCAGTCGCCCGAAGAGGCTGGACCACGCGGGATCGGTGAAGCGCGTCACCAGGATGACCGGGCCGTTGAACTCCAGGAGCTTCCGCGCTGCTTTGATGGGGTCACTTGTTACCAGGGTGATCCCTTCCACCGGCCCGGTCCCCGCGCTGACGGGGATGCCGTGGAAGAGGCGTTGCGTCTCTCCCGCGCCTTCCTCCGGTGCGGTCTTCTCCTCGGCGGGACGCCATTGCTCGGTTTGGGGATCGTACCAGATCAGCTCCGGCGGCGGGGCTTGGATAGTATGCAGCTCAAATTCGTTGCGGCGGCGAGCGATGATTTGTTTATCGGCACGCTTTTCACCGTGGCTGCTTACAAAGTCGGTGAACTCGTCCCAGGTATAGAAGAAGAGATAATCATCCGGTTGATTGGGGAAGTAATAGCGTGCTAGATGACGTGCTGAGAGGGCGATGACTGCTTGACGCATGGAGAGCATGCTCTTGGAATTTTCCCGCCAGCCGATCAGTCGCCGTCCCCAGGCGAGGAATTTCGCCCAGAAGAGACGCTCCACTGCCGGCAGATGTTGTAACACTTCCTCGGCTTTCCTTTGCGCATTTTGAGCACGTTCTGGAGGCGGCAGCGGGACGTCAAGCTGTCCGGCTACGGCGAGGATGATATGTTCTGGGTGATCATCCAGCCGCTCGGTGCCCAGATCGACTTCGTAGCGGAAGCCGCGATGGCCGTAGGTGCGCAAGAAATCCTCCACGCCCGCGACAAAGGGGCGGGCTTCGGGGATGGCGCGATAGCGTTCAAGATCGGTCTCTCCGGATTTGAGGAGTTCTATAACGGCGGGGCCGCATTGTTGTACGATGCCGCGTAATTCCCAAACGCGCTCGGCGATCATTGAGGTTGTGGTGCGCTCACCGATGAAAAGTCCCAGTAGCTCTGGCCGTTTCTCCCGCACGATGCTATCTACGACGGTGACCATCATTGAGACGATGATGTGTGCCCTATCAAGGCGGCGGGTGCGGAGGTAAAAGCCTTCGTTGAAGAAACCGCTGGCAAGCTCCAATTCCGGCTCCTGGGCTGTGCGCAACGCATTGTAGAGGGTGCGGAGTTGTTGTTCGTAGTCGGCATATTCCTCTTTGTAGAAGCGTGCCGCCCAACGGTAGAGCGTGCGCAGGCGCAGCGGCAGCCCGATTTTGCGGGAGAAGGGAATCGCGCCGGCCGGCTCAAATAGCGATTTGGGCGCACCGATGGAACCGGGGTCAATAGGCATTTCCAAGGCCACATTGCGCATAAAGTGCGTAATGTTGAGGTAAACGCGGCTTTGTACCGTTACAGAGGGGAGAACCGAAAAGTCAAGATCGTCGGTTTTGCGACCGGCAAAGGCCTTCGCCGTCCAGATCATCTCTCTGTTCAGCCCGTTCACGTTGATCGTTGCCGTGAGTGGGTGCATCACCCCCGATGATTCCTGTGTGTTGTGTCCGCTGAGCAGCCATTCGGTCATGTTAAAAACTCCTGGCTTCTTCTAGAAATCCCGGCAAGTGGGACTTTTGCCCGCGCTGGGTTAGGGTATACATTGTTGGCCCCAGCAGATCGACCATAAAATCGCCTTCGTTCTGATGGGCACTGATGGTCTCTTGTCCCCCCGCGCCCAGGTAGACCTTCCAAGGGGCGGAGATGCGGCGTGATGTCCAGCGCACATCGTATTCCGGGGCGTAGAAGTGAACGACTTGCGCGTTTTCTTCCTCGATTTCCAGGGCGTGCAGAGCCTGCGGGCCATTTTCTGTCTCTATGCGTCCCAAAACGCCTTCGCGCCCGTATGCCTTGAGATAGATGGCGTAGATGTGGCCGGGAATGGTGCTCACTTTCCAAGATTCGGGCGATCCGCCCATGCGCACGCCCCAACTATGGTCGCGGTAGGCGAGGAAGTCGAGTTGCCGTT
Organism: Thermoflexales bacterium; assembly: GCA_015486785.1. Lineage (GTDB taxonomy): Bacteria > Chloroflexota > Anaerolineae > B4-G1 > SLSP01 > S014-19. The sequence goes on along the minus strand of WFQZ01000017.1, from coordinate 16,551 downwards.
CAATTTCCCCCAGGCGCATCGTGCCGGTGAATTCCCCTTCTTGTTCGCCCTGCTGATAGTTCCCTACGCCGTACCGTGCTGCTTGTGTGCTCGCTTTGAAGTGCGCCTTGAGCGATAGCGCGGATTGCGCGCCGGTTTCAACGTTTGTCAGCGGGCCTTCGAATGTGATGTCCCACCGTTCCCAAGGACGTTGGCAGCTCATCGTGAGGTGTTGTCCGGCGACGGATGTTTCTTGGATGGTGGCTGCCGTGCGCGGGATGTGCCGTTGGTACACCCATTGTTGTCCCTGGATCGCTACCCCGGCTAATTCAAGCAGCTCGTCCGCGCCAAAGAGCAGGCGCACGATGATGGAATCCTTCCCGTCGCGGGAGAAGGTGGCGAAATAAAAGGCCTCGTGTTCTCCCAAGGCTAAAGGATGAGGGGCGTCCTCTGCCGGCCTCAGATTGAACAGCACCGCTGCCACCGAACTGGTGTGAGACATCTCAACCTCCTGTGATGCTAAACGAGTAAGAAGTACGTTTAACAGTATACCATACCCGTCAAGTTTGCGCAGCTAGATGCTCGTGATGTCACAAGGGGAGCACTTGTGGGTGCTCCCCTTGCTCTTGGATGGGTGTCCGATGATGCCTCTCGATCAGCGGACATGAGGCGGTCTACTTGAATGGCGCCAGTGCTGCGTCGGCTTCCTTTTGGGCGGCGGCCATCGCTGCGGCGGGTGTCATTTCGCCGTTGTAAGCCTTTTGCAGGTAGTCGTGGAAGATGTTGCGCACTTCGCCCAGGTCCTGGACGGAGAACTCCGCGCCGGCGTACTTCAGGGCATCACGCGCTTGGGCCACTTGTGGATTGTCGGCCAGATAGGCTTTCATCGCATCGGTCTCATACGCGCTCTTGCGAGAAGCAAAGTACCCGCTTTGGATGCTGAAGTCGGCAGTGCGTTCCGGTTCGCTCAAGAAGCGGATGAACTTCCAGGCCGCGTCTTGCTTAGCCTTGTCCACATTGGCGAAAATGTAGAGATTCCCGCCGCCGGGGACGGTCGCGTAGGTATCCGGCTTGCTGCCGGGGATGGGCATCACGCCCACCTCAAAGTCGGCTTGCTTGAGGATGCCCCGCAGGCTGCCGCTGGAGTGGACGATCATCGCCGTCTGCCCGCTGGCGAAGTCGGTGGGCGCTTGCCCCCAAATTGCCTGTACACCTTCGGGCATCGCTTGGTACTTCTTGGAAAGGTCAATGTAGAATTGGACGGCTTCGATGACTTTGGGGTTGTCGAAGTAGACCTCTGTGTCGCTATCGCCGATGATGTTTTGCCCGTTGCCGATGGCCAGCGGCTGGAACAGCCAGTACGGCCAGCCGGAAGGATACTCAATCCCCCAGCGGGTCACGTTGTCACCGTCGCGCACGGTCAGGGCCTGCGCGGCTTTGCCCCAGGCTTCCCAACTGTTGGGCGGCTCGAGTCCGGCGTCCTTGAACAAGTCGGCGTTGTAATACATCAGCACGCAACTGCGCTGGAAGGGGATGCTCCATAGTTTGCCGTCGTAGTAGGAGTTCTCCATAAACGCCGGGATGAAGTCATCCAGGTAAGCCTTGCCGTCCTCATCTGCGGCCACGTAACTATCCAGCGGGATGATGTATTCGGCGTTGATGAGGTCGTACAAGTCGGTGGCCAGCATCACGGCCATCGCCGGTGGTTCGCCGCCACCGTCAATGGTGGTTTGGATCGCGGTGCGCACATCGCCATAGCCACCGGCGAAAACCGGCTCCACGGTGATGTTGGGGTTCTTGGCTTCAAAATCCTTGATGTAGCCATTGAGGATATCCGCGATGGGAGCATCGACGGCCACCGGATAGTACACCTGGATCGTGACCGGCTTGGCGGGTTCTTCTGTAGGAGCCGCTGTCGCTTCCTCTGTGGGGGCTGCTGTGGCTTCCTCCGTGGGGGCAGTTGTGGCTTCCTGGGTGGGTTGCGCCGTTGGTGCCGGGGTTTGCTTAGGTCCGCAAGCTGATAAAATGCTGCTAAGCAACAGTACAAAGGTAACGAGTAAGGTTACTTTGCGATTCATATAAACCTCCTTAAAAATGGTAATTTTTGTGGGCATGCCTACCCATGCCTACGGATTGACAAGCTCCTGAAGGTAGGTTCAGGTAGAGGCTGAAATCATCTGTTGTCGGACACCGGACAACACGGCCAAGAGTGTTTTGCATTATACGCCGTTTCACGCTGGCGCAAGGAGAGTGTAATGGGTGAATCATTGTCCTGGTTGGATATTCCGGGCATCGCGGCTAATAGTTTGTGGATCGTGGGGCTGGCGGTGCTGCTGGCCGCGTGGAGTTGGGCTTCGTATGAGGCTAGTACGATGAATCAGAAAGTCACCGCGCGGCTCGAGACTTTCCCCAACACTTTGTGGCTGGATGCGGGTCAGGCATTGTTTGCCGCCGGGCTGCTGGCAACCGAGCATCGTTGGTGGGCCAAGATCGTTTGGGGCGGCTGGCTGTTGTGGATGATCGGCCAGGGGGGATGGCACTGGCGGAATCGAGGGGCGGATGTTGACGGCCGTTCGTAATTTCCTGGAACTGATCAAGTTCAAACACACGATTTTCGCACTTCCTTTCGCCTACATCGGGATGCTGATCGCCGCTCAAGGGCATCCCACATGGTGGCAGTTTGGATGGATCACCGTGGCGATGGCTTCCGCCCGCACGGTAGCGATGGGGGTGAATCGCATCGCCGACCGTTTCATTGACGCGGCCAACCCCCGCACGGCGCGGAGGCCGCTGGTCAGCGGGCGGATTTCGTTGCGCACGGCCTGGATCGGGACGGGGGCCGCCGCGCTGCTCTTGGTGTATGCGGCCTGGTCGCTGGGACCGCTGCCGCTGCGCTGGCTGCCGTTGGCGATGTGCTTCCTGATCGGTTACTCCTACACCAAGCGGTTCACCTGGCTTTCACACTGGATTTTGGGGTTCACCGATGGCCTCGCGCCACTCGGTGCCTGGGTGGCGGTGCGCGGCTCGCTCTTTAGCTTGGCTGATTCACCGGGCTGGCTCTTGCTGGGCATCGTCACTTTCTGGATCGCCGGATTTGATCTGATCTACGCTTGTCAAGACGCCGACTTTGACCGGCGGGCCGGGCTGCACTCGGTCCCGGCGCGTTTTGGGGTGGCTGCCGCGCTGCATGCCTCCGTCGCCAGCCACGGGGTGATGGTGCTGTTGCTCATCACGCTGGGGATGGTGCTGCATTGGGGCGTGGTGTACTTCGCCGGTGTAGGCATCGTGATCGCGCTGCTGATCTATGAGCATCGCTTGGTACAGCCGGATGATCTATCCCGCTTGGGCGTGGCCTTTTTCAACATGAACAGCTACATCAGCGTGACCTTGTTCCTCACGATTTGGGCGGCTTTGAGCTTGGCGCAACGGTGAAGTTATCCCCGGTTACGCCAAGCATTGCGCAGTCGCTGCCAGCTAAAGGACTGCTGGGAAAGCAAGGTGTCGCTGCGGAAGAAGCGGGTGGAAAGCAGTACCAACAGGTAAGCCGTCACGGCCAGGCCGCCGGCCGTTAGTAGCGATTGCCACAGCGGCACTTGCACCAGTGTCATCCGGGTGGGCATCGAGATGGGCGCGGAGAGCGGAAACATGCTCAAGAACAGGGAGAGAGTGCCGTTGGGTGCTTCCAGCAGGGGGGAACTCAGCCACATCGGGATGAGCAGCGGCAACAGGATGAGGAAGGTGAGGCCGCCCGATTCTCGCGCCGAGGGAATCATCGTGCCCAATACGCCCAGTTCGGTGGCGTAGACGATGTAACCCAACACGAAGTACACGATCACCCAAGCGAACAGCGTAGGCGATAAGTCCAATGCGCTCAGGTAGCTGCTCAACGTGCTCTGCGAAACCAAGGCCACCGATCCCAGCCAGATGAAGAGTTGTAGGAGGGCGACGGCCCCCAGCCCGATCAGCTTGCCGAACATCAACCGGCGCGGTTCAACGCGGAGCAAGAGCATCTCCATCACGCGGCTTTGCTTTTCCTCGCTCACGCTGTTGAGCATAAAGCCGCTGCTCATTGAGATCAGGATCAGGAACAAGGTCATGATCCCCATTGTTAGCGCGTAAGTGGTCGTTGTGACTTCTTTGCCGGTCTGTGCCCCCCAAGTCTCCGTGCGCATCTTGGGCAAGGGCGTGGTCAGGCGCACGGCGCGGCTTTCATCGTGCAGCAAGTTGTAATTCAGCACGAAGGTGAACATTTGCTGGGCGTTGGTGCGGGTTAGCAAGTCGTCATGTTGCGTAACCAAGGTCACGCTGCCGCTGCGCAGATAGTCGGCGGCCACCACGTAGTACCGCGCGATCTTCTGTGCCCGGAGATCGGCGGCGGCTTGCGCTTCGTCCTCGTAGCGGATGAACCATTGCGGCGGCAGATTGGAGGGCAAGGAGCTGATGATGTGCGCAGGGTCAACGTAGCCGCTTGGTTTGCTGAACAGCGACTGCATTTGTGTGGTTACCATATTTTGAACATCCGGCAGGCTCTTTTTCTTGATGGCCTGGTTGCCCAGCAATTGCGGCACAATCGAAAGCGCGACGATGAGCAGGGGAAAGACCACCGTCGTCAGCCAGAAGGAGGGTCTGGTGACCGAGGTGATGAACTCGTGCTTGATGACCAAGGACATTTTACGCATGGCGGCCTCCTTGACCGAGCAACGCCAGGCGCAGCTTTTTGAGGGAAAGCCCTTGCCCGGTGCGCAGCATCCCCCAACGGAAGATGCGCGGCGTGACGAGTGCCACGGCGAGGGCCGTGCCGGTGAGCAGCCCCCAGGAAAGCCATATCTGCCAGGGCGGGACGACGCCGATGGCGCGGCGGATCATCAAAGTGCTCAAAGAGGTGCAAGGGAACAACGTCAGCCCGATGGCTAATAAGCCGTTGGGTTCGGCGATCAACTGGGCTATGAAGTAAAGCGGGATGAAGAACAGCATCGTGAAGATGCCGGAATACTGTTGCCCTTGCCGCTGATCGTTGGCGATTCCGCCCAAGGCCACCATCAATGAGGCCACCAGCAGAAAGGTCGGCAGGAAGAAGGCGGTCAGCAGCCCCAACTCCCGCCAGGGGATCAAGGACGGCTCCAGCGTGATGGGGATGGGGAAGGCCGGGCTGGTGAGCACGTAGATGCCGCCCACGAGGATTGCCGCTCCCCAGATTGCCAGTTGCGTCAACGAGAGCACGATCAGCCCGACCATTTTCCCGAGTATCAAAGCCCGCGTGGAAATGGCGGTGATAATCATTTCTAAGGTGCGGTTCTCTTTCTCGTTGGAGACTGCTTGCAGCAGGTACGTGCCGGAAAGAGTCAGCAGCAGGTAGAACATCCCGCCGGCGATGAGGGCGATGACCATGCGCACCGTGTGGATGCCGCCCATCGCTTGATCTGTGCCCTGCACCTCGCTGACGTAGTGCGGGCCATCCAACAGGCGGGCACGCGCGTTCGCGTCGTCCACGCTGCTCACCAAGTTGACGCGGATAAAGTCGGCGAAGAAGTCCGAGGCAATGGCGTGCTTGTTTCCTTTGTATGCGATCACCGTGCCGCCTTGCCAGTAATCCGGTGGCAGCACGTAGAGCGCGGTGATCGTGCCTTCTTCCAGGGCTTGCCGTCCGCTGGCGACATCGGGGAAGGCTTGCGGCTGGGGAAAGTCGGCGAACAATGGCGGCATTTGTGGCGTGGCGGGGAACAGGTGCGCTTGATCCACGTAGCCGATCTGGGCATACATTACGGAACCGGTGTAGAGCATTATTATCCCGAAGATCAGCAGGTAGAGCAGCGGCAGGCCGAATGTGACCCCCAAAAAGCTCTTGCTTTTGACCCGCAGCATATACTCGTAGCGGGCGACGAGCGTCAAGGCTTTGATCTCAGGCATGGGCGGTCTCCTGCTGCGATACCACGGAGATGAAAATATCATCCAGCGAGGGGTAAGAGACTTCGAACCGTTGCACGTGTAGCTCGTCCCGCTGCGCGATTTGGCGCAATAGGTCGCGTGGGCGCGTGTGCTCATCCAGATAGAGATGCCACGCCCCGTCAATGCGCCGCGCCGAGCGTACCCCTTCCAGGTCGCCGAACTCGCCTTCGCCGACTACTTCCACCGCATTGCCGGCGAACTGCCGCTTGATGTCGTTGATTTCCCCGTAGAGCACCGTGCGCCCGTCGTTGATCAACGCGATGCGGCTGCACAAAGCCTCCACCTGGTGCAGTTGGTGGGTGGACATAATGATCGCCCGTCCGGCGGCACGCTGCTCCTTGATGATCTCCTTGACCAAGCGCGTGTTCACCGGGTCCAATCCGGCGAACGGCTCGTCGATTACCAGCAAATCCGGCTCGTGGATCAGGGCCGCGATCAACTGAGCTTTTTGCTGCATCCCGTGGCTCAGGGCCTTGATTTTCTTCTGGCGGTGCTCAAAAAGTTCGAAGCGGTGCAGCCATTGGGTGAGCCGGTGTTGTGCTTCCGCCTTGCGCAAGCCTTTTAGCCGCGCCAGGTAGAGCAACGCCGGTTCCAATTTGACATTCTTGTACAAGCCGCGCTCCTCCGGCAGATAGCCCAGGCGTGATTTTTTGCCCTCGCTCATCGCCCCGCCGAAGATCGTCACCTCGCCGCCATCGGGGCGGAAGATGTCCAGCATCATACGGATGGTGGTGGTCTTGCCGGCCCCGTTTGGCCCCAGCAGCCCGAAGATCTCTCCGGGGTACACCGCGAAACTGACATCTGATACCGCTTGCACTTGACCGAAGTTCTTGCGCAGGTGGGATACTGCTACGATTGGCTCCATTTTCTGTGCATCCTCCATTGCTAAACGCCGCGAGCGTCCGCGTGGATCGGGGTCCCCTCCCGCGAGGTGGTGCGTAGGGCGAAGATGATCGCCAGCCCGCCCAGGGCAAAGAGCAGCACCACGCCTTCTATCGCCAGGATTGACCGGTGGGCGAGGCTCATCCAGACCGCCGTCCCGTCTACGAGCGTATGCGCTCCCACCGCTGCCAAAAGCCATAGCCCATTGCGGCGTACCACCGATTGCAGCACCAACAAGCTCAAGGCGACTTGGATGGTGAGGGCGAACGCCCGTTCGAGGCCGCCTAAGAGCGGTACGTACCACGGGACAGACCAGAAACTATCCATCTGAGTCTGCAATACGCCCAGTTGATCGCCGGGGACGTGCAGGACGCCCGGCCCAAGCACTTTCAGAGCGAGCATCGTTACAAAGCTGGCCGCCATCACGCCGCCCAAGATGATCGCCTCGCCGCCGCCGTGCCCGGCCCCAAAGGTGACGCCTTGCGCCCAAGAGCGGGCATCCTTGCGCCAAAATCGGTAGACCAAGTAACGCGCTCCTTCTTCACACACTCCGGCACTCAGTCCGGCGGCCAGCGCGATCCACGGATGCGGCCACTGCGCGGCACGGCCCCCGCCGCCCAAAAGCCCCAAAGCTCCGTTCAAGGGCAGGTGAACCACTTGCGAGGCCACGAAGGTCAGCACCCCGGCCCAGATCAGCCCCCAGGAGGCGTTGAGCCGACGGCGCAAATACAGCCACAGGCCTACCGGAAAGCCGAGCATCATCAGCACTTGTAAGGTGTACGTTAGATACAACATCGCGCTATTCCTCATCGCTGTCTTTTGCGGTGGGCATCTGCTGCGCCATCCCGGCCATAGAGGAAACACCCAGCACGCCGCCCAAGTTCATCGTGTCCACGGCACTGGAGGGCACAATGACCAGTGCCCCGCGCTCTTGCAGCCCCTCAAAGAGCATGTTCATCGCCCGCAGGTGCAAAGCGGTGGGATTGCCTTGGTAGGCCTTGGCCGCCTGAGCGAAGGACTGCGCGATCTGCTGCTCGCTTTCCCCCAGGATCACCCGCGCTTGGCGTTCCCGCTCGGCCTGCGCCTGACGGCTCATCGCGTCTTCCAACGCTTGCGGGATGATCACGTCGCGGATTTCCACCGATTGCACGGTGATGCCCCACGGCGTGGTGCGCTCGTCAATGATGTGCTGCAATGCCGCGTCCATCTTCTCCCGTCCGGTTAGAATCTCGGCCAGTTCCATCTTGCCGATGATTTCTCGCAAGGCCGTTTGGGCGGCCCAGGAGATCGCGCTCCGATAGTCCTCCACTTCCAAGGCGGCTTTCTCCGCGTCCCACACCACCCAGAAGAGCACGGCATCCACATCCACCGGAACTGTGTCCTTGGTCAAGGTGCGTTCGGCGGTGAAGGGCGTGACCATGACCCGATGATCCACCCACGAGGAGATCGTATCAATGATCGGGATGATCCAGAACAGCCCCGGCCCTTTCAGCCCGCGAAACTTCCCCAAGCGCAGCACGATAGCTTTCTCCCACTGTTTGGCGATCTTGAGTGCCATCAGGATGTACACGCCCACGAGGCTGAGGATCGTCAACTCGACGCCGATCCAGATGGGATCGGCTTGCCTGCTATCCAGCACGGCGGTGATTAACACCTCCAGCGCGAGCAGGAAAAGGAAGATCGCCAGGGCCACGCCGTTACTTCGTCTGCCGTTACGTCTGATGCTTCTTCTTGCCATTGTTTTCGATGCCATTTTCCCCTCCATTAGGAAATTACTGTTGCACTATCCGCTCAAGCGTGCGGGTGATTTCCTCGATGTTGTAGCCCAGGGCGCGAGCTTCATCAAAGGCGGTGCGCAGAATCATCCGCAGCTTTTCTTGGCGGATGCGGCGCATCTGTTCTTCGTCCGGCTGCCCGGCCACAAAAGTCCCCCGTCCGCGTCGCGTGGAAATGATGCCCTCGCGATCCAACTCCAGGTACGCCCGCGCGATGGTGTTGTAGTTCACCCGCAGATCGGTGGCCAGTTGGCGGATCGTGGGCAGTTGATCGCCGGGGCGCAGCTTTCCGGCGGCGATCAAAGAGCGCACTTGCTCCTCAATCTGTACATAGATCGGCACTTTACTGTTGGGATTGATGTGTAACTCTATCATTGTTAGCCCCAATTAACTAATGCTCTAGTTCAATAAGACTATAGCAGAAGTGCGCGCGGTTGTCAAGGGGCAATTTCTCGAAATCTTACCAACTTCTTAGCTATTGTTTATCCGATTCTTATGTGCTGACGATAAGATGTGGGCAGTTAAGACGGAAAGAGCTTCGCAAGAGGCTCGAAACTTAGTTAAGAAAGGAGGTTGCTTATGTTGGAGAGAGCCTATCGCAGTTTCTTCAATCCGGTGGATGAAGCATTGTTGTGGCGCGGGTTTATGAACCGCTTACTTTCCGACTGGCTGGGCGCGGTGGAGAATCGTCCGGCTCCTACGTATCCGGCGATGAATGTGTGGATGAACGAGGACGGCGCGATTGTGACCGCTGAACTGCCCGGCATCGCTCCAGAGGACTTGGACATTGCGGTCGTCGGCGATACGCTGACCGTTTCGGGCGAGCGCAAGCCGGAGGCGTTGCAGGAGGGCGAGACCTATCACCGCCGCGAGCGTGGTTACGGAAAGTTCAGCCGCGCCTTCCAACTGCCCTTTGAGGTGGAAGCCGACCAAGTTTCGGCAACGTTCAAGAACGGTGTTTTGCACATCACGCTGCCGCGTGCGGAGGCGGATAAACCTCGCAAGATCGCGGTGAAGACGGCATAGGAGGTGAACTATGGCTAACGAGACGCATGATCTGCAACAACAGGAAGTTCAAAAGCAAGAAGTCGAAATGCAGGGCGCGGAGCGCACCCGGGAACAAGTGGCCTTCATCCCGCGCGTGGACATCTACGAGACCAATGACGCGATGATGATGGTCGCCAACATGCCCGGCGTGGATGAAAACAACGTGGAGATCACCTTGGAAAAGGGCGTGTTGACCATCAAGGGCTACGTCCCGCCGACGCAGTTCGAGGGCTATAGCCTGGTCTACGCCGAGTACCGCGAGGGTGATTACGAGCGCAGCTTCACCTTGTCCAACGACATCAACCAAGAGGCCATCGAGGCCACCATGAAGGATGGCGTGTTGCGGCTGCGGCTGCCCAAGATCAGCCCCACAACGCGCAAGATCGCGGTCAAATCTGCGTAACCGGTGGGCCGTTTGATTCTGAAACTCATTTGAGAAGGAGGTGAGTGCTATGGCGATCACAAACCTGGTTCCTTGGAAGCGTGGTAAGTCGGTGCCGGTGAAGGCCGGCGTGCAAACTCTGCACGATGAGATGGATCGTTTCTTTGATGAGTTCTTCCGTGGCTTTGGCCTGGCCCCGTGGGCGCCATTCACAGAGATGGAATCCTACTTCAGCCCGCGTGTGGATGTCATTGAGACGGACAAGGAAGTCAAAGTCTCGGCGGAGCTGCCTGGATTGACCGAGAAAGATGTGGAAGTCTCCCTTTCGCACGACGTGCTCACCATCAAGGGGGAGAAGAAATCGGAAGAGGAGCACAAGGAACACAACACCTATCGCCTTGAGCGGGTGTATGGTTCGTTCCAGCGCAACATCCCCTTGCCCTGCGAGGTGGACGAGGAGAAGGTTGAGGCGGTCTTCAAGAACGGCGTGTTGACCGTCACCATGCCCAAAGTGGCCGAGGCGCAGTTCCGCAAGCAAATCCAGGTCAAAAGCGCGTAAGTGAATACGACCCACAAAAGGCGACGGCATCCCCGTCGCCTTTTGTCGTTTAGCGTGCTCGCGCCCTTGTTCTGCCCACGCCCCGGCGTATAGTTGTCCTATCCGAGGAAAGGAGGCTGAGATGTATCGCTTACTGCTGAGCATGGTGTTGGGGCTGGGCTGGCTATGGGGCGCGGCGGGATGTGTCTCCGCCACGGAGACACTCCCGCCACAGGCGGCGAGCTGCTCGCCGTGTTACGTGGCCCCCGGCGGGGATGACGCCAACGAGGGCACTTCCGCCGCGCCCTGGGCGACCATCCAGCACGCGGCGGAGGTGCTCGCGCCGGGGAACACGGTCTACGTGCGCGGTGGCGTGTACCACGAACAAGTTGTCGTGTCCGTCTCCGGCTCGCCGGCCGGCGGATACATCACCTTCACCAACGCCCCCGGCGAAACGCCGATCCTCGACGGCACGGGGATCGCGTCCCCCGATGGCCCGGTGGCGTTTCACATTGTCGGGCAGCACGACCTGACGTTCCACGGATTTGAGATCCGCAATTACACCACCACGCGCCCCGATGCTGTTCCGGCGGGCTTCCTCATTGAAGGATCGGCACATCACCTGCGCTTGCTGGATAACCACATTCATCACATTGAAACGCACGCGCCGTTGGACTCGCAATTGTTGGGCGCGGACGCGCACGGCGTGGCCTTTTACGGCGATGATGAATCCCCGCTCCACGATGTCTGGTTCTCCGGCAACGAGGTGGATCATCTGGTGCTGGGGTCCAGCGAGGCGGTGGCCTTCAACGGGAACGTGACCTCCTTCACCGTGACGCACAACCTGATCCACGATTGCGACAACATCGGCTTGGTGTTCATCGGCTACGAGCAGACCGCGCCTTCCACGGAGCTTGACCAGGCCCGCAACGGCTGGGTGAGTCAGAACACGATCCACGACATTGACTCCGGGCAGAATCCCGCCTATGCCGGGGAGCAGAGCGCGGACGGCATCTACGTGGACGGCGGACGCGACATTCTCATTGAGCGTAACACGGTCTACTCCGCCAACCTGGGGATTGAGTTAGCCAGCGAGCACGCCGGCGGGCTGGCCCAAAGGATCATCGTGCGCGATAACTTCGTGGCTCATTGCCACATCGTGGGGCTGGCGATGGGCGGCTACGACGAGGATCGCGGCAGCACCGAGCATTGCGTGGTGATCAACAACACCTTCTTCCACAATGACCAATCCCGTGACGGCAACGGCGAGTTGATGTTGCAATATCAGGTGCTCAACAATCGCATTGAGGACAACATCTTCTATGCCCACGATCAAGCGATCCTCATCAGCAACCAATTTACCGAAAATTCGGGGAACGTGGTGGACTACAACGTGTACTTTGCGCCCGCCGGAGCTGAGGCGAGCACCTGGCAATGGCGCGGCACAACTTACGATGGCTTTTCGGCTTACCGGCAGGCCACGGGCAACGATGCTCATAGCCTGTTCGCCGATCCGCGCCTGGTGAACGGGGCGACGTTGCAACCGGATTCCCCGGCCATTGACGCCGGACAGACGCTCTCCGTGACCGGCGCGGTGGATTACGATGGCGAGCCGCGCGTGCGCGGCGATGCGGTGGACATCGGCGCGGATGAGTTCCAGCCGCAGCAGTTGTACTTGCCGCTGCTGTTGCACGCGGCGGCGTGAGCTAACGCCCCCAAATCCGCAACCCGTAGTCCCACAAGGTCAACCCGTCGATATCGCCGGTGATGGCGAGTGCGCTTTGTGCGCCCTCCGGCCAGGGCGCGAGGCGGATCGCCGCGCCGCGCTCCGGCGTGTTGTGGATCTCCACCGGCGTGACGGGCGCATCCGCCCGGAGGTCAAACTCCGTCTCTGTGACCAGTTGCCACGTTCCTTGCGCCTGTGTCGGAGCCAACACCTGCGCCCCGCGCACTTGCAGCGCGATCCCCGCCGGGCCGGACACCCGAACGCGCGTTGTGTGCTCATCCACGGGCGTGAGCTTGAGCGAGGCCGTGGATCGCGCCCGCCACCAGGCCGCGATCTCGTCCAAACGGGCGATCCACACGGCGGGGCGCAGGGCGCGAGCTTCCTGCAACACGGCCTCCAGTCCGGCAGCGCACGCCAAGGCCCGCTCTGGATGAAGCTGCAAAGTCAACAACTCCCCGCGCCGATAGGCCGCGTGCAACTCCCCCAGCCACACGCGGGCGATACGCTCACTTGAGGCCTGCAATCGCTCCACGAGCATCTCGTCATCCGGCAGCGAGACGGGAATCTCCACCAGCTCACCCGCGATGCGCGGGAGCGATTGATGCGTTGGCGGCCTCCACGGGGCGTAAAATTCCAGCGCGTGCTGATGGGCGGTTCGTGCTTGCGGGGGCACGTCCGCCTCGGTGAGCACGTCCCACAGGAACGGTTGATTGCTGACGTAGGAGAATCCCGCCTTGGCGAGCGAGCGGTTGAGCGTCGCATCGTGCCGCAGGTACGGGGAGCGGAATCCGGTGGCCGTCAAGCCGTGGGCGGCGAAGACCTGCCGGGCGCGGCGCAGATGGGCCAATTGCTCTTCCTGCGGCAAGCGGGTGTAGTCAATGTGCGTGTAGCCGTGGACGGCAAACTCAATGTGCCGCCATCGCTCATCGGCGATCACCTGCGGATGGCGGGCCAAGGCGACGGCGGTGATGGGGAACGTGGCCCCGCAGTCATACTTCCGCAAGAGCGCGGCGAGCTGTTGCAATGCCTGCGCCATCTTGCGGGGCGAAAATCCATAGCGGGCCGCGAGGCTGCGGACGCGCCTCAGGGTGGCCCGCGGGCCTTTAGCTTGCAGGGCTACGCGGATGAAGTTCATAAGTGGCCTCCTGGCTATTTGCGCAGCGAGAGGATCGCTGCGCCGATCAGCGTGATGCCGCTGAGGATCAGCAGCGGCAAGACCCAGATGGGGTGCGCGTGCGTGGGTTCTTCTTCGGCCTGGGCGACGGGGCGCGGCGTGGGCGTCGGCGTGAACGAGGGCGTCGGCGTGAGCGTGGGGTAAGGCGTCGGCGTCGGCAGTGCGGGCAGCGGCGTGGCGGTCGGAAAAACATCCGGGAACACGGTCGCCATCACCACCGGTTGCGTGTCTATGGTGTGAATCTGCGTTTGCCGCACCAAAGCCAAGTTTCCGGTGAGGTCAAACGTGCGGCGCGTCAGGGCATCCAAAGCCCAGCGCAGCCCCTCAAGGGAGTTCCCGGAGGCGACGAGCAACACGTGGTTGCCCAGCGCGTCCCAAGGCGAGGGCAATTCCTCAATCACGCCCAGGTCTGTGCCCGGCGGGATGCCGTAGATGGGACTGTCCACGTCCTGGTAAATCTGGTTGCTGTGCGGCGCGAAGGGCAAGGGCAATTTGACGTTGGCCCGCCGGATGATCGGATTATCCAGCGGCAAGCCCAGAGCCACGATGTGATAATCGCGGAGATTGGTCTCATCAAGCTGATCGCTCATCTGCAAATGCGGCGTAAATTCGTGATCGCCGATCTGCCCGCCCAAGTAGGCCGCGAAGCGCAAGACGCCCTCTAGCTCCACCGTGCTCGGTGACTCAGGCAGGACGAAGAGCACGTTATCCAGGTTGCCCGGTCGCTCCAGCGGATAGGGCAACTGCTTCAGCGTGAACGTCTCCTGCGCCGCTTGGTAAGTCAGATGAAAGAAGGAATCATTGTATAGCTCCAGCCAGTAGGGATTGAAGAGCTTGACCAAGCAGTGGTCGACCGTTTTGACGGAACTTTGCAGGTACAGGCGGTTTTTGCCGGGGCGGATGGCGGATCGTAAGAGCGGAATCTTGATCCAAGCGTTGGTGGTGTTCTCGTCGTCCAGTTCCACGCTGCCGATGGGCACTTGGTTGAGAGTGATCTTGAGACTGCCGCCGACTTGCTGCGTGATTTCCGCGTGGCTGAGGTGCAGCGCGAAGAAAGCCTCGCTCCCCAGCGTTTTCCCCATCGGGAAATCAAAGACATACGCCGCCCCTTCCATATCCAGCACGCTCAATTCGCGGTCGGGATAGCCCAACGAATCCAGCGAGAACAGTTCCGGCAAGGCTTTATCCTGCTCCGGCTGGCGGCGGATTTCTGAGACAAAAGCGATGTTGCCTGCCGGGCCGGGGAAATGATTGCGGGGATTTAACCCCTGCGCGGCCTTGCCCACCGCCTCACCGTTCAGCCCGGTGACGGCGAAGATCGCCGTGTGGGCGTTCCAGGGGGACGGGAAGGCTTCTATCACCCCCGCATCAGCCGGAACGGCCAGCTTATCCCAGGCGAAAAAGTCCGCCGGTTTCCCGTTGGCCGAGGTGTGCATCTCCGAGGAGCCGGCTGGATTGATCCGCGCGGTCAATGTGTCCTCGTTCAATACCACGTCGTGAGTGTCGCGCAGCGTGGCCGTGTGGCGGACTGTGGTCACGGCGGTGATCACCGGTGCGGCCCGCAGCGTGAGCGAGAGTTCGCGCGTGTGCCCCGGCCCCACATCCCCCAGCGACCAGCGCAGCCGTTGCGCCGTGAGCCGCTCGCACGAGCCGCAGGCCAGCACCTCCAAGTCGGGCGAGACCTCATCCTCCACGATCAGCCGCTGCGGGACGGGTGAGGTGTTGCTTACGTGGATGAAGCACCCGAAGACCTGCCCTTCCGCCACCTCGGTCGGCATCTCGCTGGTCAGTTGCAGCTTCCGTGGCGTCGGGCGGATGGGCAACGGCAGCCGGGGCAACAAGTCGTTGTCATACGGCGTCCCCACCACGATCAGATGATCGCTGAGCGGCACGGTGCCCGGATACTCCGAAGCCTGCGTCACGCTGATGGGCACGCTGTTGCCGGTGAGCTGTCCCAGGCGGGCGGCGACGATGATCGCCGCGCGGACATCCGCCGCCTGGGGGGCATCGGGGAGCACGAAACGCACGTGCGGAGTTTTCAAACTGCGGGCCAGGTAGAACGGCTGCGGGAAGCGGGCTAAGTCCAGCTCCAGAGGCCGCAGTTGATAGGCAATGCGCAGTTGGGAAGTCTTCTTCACCGTGAGGATCGTGGTGGTGGAAGCGTGGCAGTCGTTGTAATCCACAAAGGCGAGCTTGAGCGAGTTCAATTGCGCCGTGGTGGCATCCTTGAACAACTCGGCGGGCAGGGGCACATGCTCAATTTGGTCCGTGGGGGCGGAAAAATTCACCGTATCCAACAAGTGCTCGTTGAACCAGATTTGCAGTACCGCCGGCGGATAGGTGTCCTGATTCACCAGATTGACCGTGTAATTGATGTGCAAGACGATCTCGCTGCCTGCTTGCAGTGCCCAATCCGGCGGCGTGCTGAAGTAATAGTAGATATTGCCGCTGGGGCCACGCGCCGTAGCGTCCCGGTATCCCATTTCCTCCAGCGTGATCTCATACGTCGGCCCCGTCTGCGCGGAAACCGGCGTTCGTAACCAGAATATGAGCATCAGGCCCAAAAGGAGGCCGGAGACCAGAGGGTATAACCTTCGCATTGTGAAATACTCCCGTTGTGGTGCTGCCACCGCTTCAGTATAAGAGCGGATGGTTAGGAAACAATCTCCCTTGGAGTCCGGGGGTAAATCTGCGCATTAGAAAACAGGTAAACTCCGCAGTAGGGCGTCGCACCTGAAACGGACGTGCCCTTAAGCCATAAGGTGCGACGCACTTCCAAAGTGCGTCGCACCTGAAACAGACGTGCTCCTAAGCCGTTCGGGAGTGCCCTTAAGCCGTTCGGGAGTGCCCTTAAGCCGTTCGGGCGTGCCCTTAAGCCGTTCGGGAGTGCCCTTAAACCGTTCGGGCGTGCCCTTAAACCGTTCGGGCGTGTTCCTAAGCCGTTCGGAGGTGCTCCTAAGCCATTCGGAGGTGCTCCTAAGCCGTTTGGGCGTGCTCCTAAACCATAAGGTGCGACGCACTTCCAAAGTGCGTCGCACCTCCCCGCCACCTCCCCGCCAAGCACGCGGATGCCCCCTTGCCTTTGCCGTGAGTGGACTATAC
>WFQZ01000016.1 GCA_015486785.1 Thermoflexales bacterium | reverse complement strand
ATCTGGGGCTGGATTACTACCTGCGCTATCGGGAAATGATTATGAGCATCACGCCGCAGGCCGTCCAAGCGGCGGCGCGGCACTGGCTGGACGCGGAGCGATTCGTCCTGGCCGTGGTGAATCCCGCCACGTAGGCCGCGAGATCCTCAATCCAACGTAAAGAAGCCGCCGGTGTTTGTTCCGGCGGCTTCTGGCTATTGGGGACGCCTTAGTCCCTGCGGGGGCGTTACAGCTCCCCGTACACCTTATCCAACAACTCGTCGGGCAGATCGGCGACGGCGTTATGCGGCGGGAGCGGTTCGTACTTCATAAACTCCGGCAAGCGGTCGTCGGCCTTGGTCAACCCGGCGGCCTCGTTGAAGGCCCGCTCTTTCTTGAGGATTTCCGTGCCGAGCGCGAGGGCCTCCTCCGCAGTCCAGTTGACGCCCAACAGGCCGTTCATTTCCTCAATCATACCCTCAAAGCCGCTGGGAATATCCAGGATGGCGAAGGCGATGAAGAGACAATGGCCGGTGCTATCCAGCAAAGCCGTGGTGCGCTGGAAGTCGCGGCTCAAGGTGATCTTGGTCTCATCGGAGAGCAGCGGATCGGACTTGCCGCCTGAGCCGAGCAACTCCGGAGAGATGGTGTAGCCGGATGTGTGGTCTGCGCCCATCGTGCTGGTGGCATAGGTCACGCCGATCCCTTTGATCGCCCGTGGCTCGTAGGCCGGCATCCCTTGGTTCTTGACCGCCGGGACGCGCGGATTGCCGAGAATCTTGCCCACCATGCCCGTGCCGCCGCCGAGAATCTTGCCCATCGGCGTGCCCTTGCCCATCTCGTGGATCAGAGCCTTGGCCCCTTCCAGATCGCCGAAGGGCAGCACCCCGGCGTCCATCGCCACGGCGATGGCGTCGCCGGTCTCGATGGTGTCCAAGCCGTAGGCGTTGCACAACTTCACCATCTCGGCGATGCCGTCAATGTCATCAATGCCGCAGTTCGCGCCCAAGGCCCAGTCGGATTCATACTCCACGCAGGAGACGATCTCGCTGCCGTCTTTGGCATAGATGGTGTTGGAGCATTGAATCACGCAGCCGGGGCTGCAAGCGTGGTTATAAACTTCCTTGCCGGTGCGCTTCTTGTTGTTCTCAAAGATCGCCTCGCCGGAGATGCGGGCCGCGCCTTCAAACCGCCCGCTGCGGAAGTTGCGGGTGGGGAATCCACCGGCCTCGTTGACGATGTTCACCAGGATGGCCGTGCCGTAAGTGTTCAAGCCGCCCTTGGGCTTGGTCACCGGGTGCTCGTTGAGCGCGTCCCGCAGCTTCTTGGCGCCCTGCTTGAACAAATCGGGATTGGCGATCTCCACGCCCGGCGCGCCCTTGTCGTTCACCACGATGAACTTCAAGCCCTTGCTGCCCATCACGGCACCCACGCCGCCCCGGCCAGAGTAGCGGGAAGGCCGCTGCTTCATATCGTCGAACACGATGCCGGAGTTGGGATAGCGATGCTCGCCCGCCAGGCCGATGCCGGTGATGTGGGTTTTCTTGCCGTATTTCTCGTAGAGCGTCTTGAAGGACTCGTACAGGTCTTGCCCCACGTACTCATCGGCGGGCAGGAACTCCACCGAGGGCTGCCCGTCCTTCCAGGAAAGGTAGACCATCCAATACTTGTCCTCCTCCGGCTGCCCTTCAATGATGATGGCCTTGATCCGCATCTTGGCGACCGCCGGTGCCCAGCCTGTGCCCGCATTGGCCTCTTTGATGCCACCGGTGAGCGGTGACTTAGTGCCTACCGAAACCCGCGCCGAGGTGGGAGAAGTGGTGCCGGTGACGATGCCGGGGGCGAAGACCAGTTTATTGTTCGGCCCCAGCGGATGGACCGTCGGCTCCACCTCATCATAAATCAGGGTGGAGGTCAACCCGCGCCCGCCGAGGTTGCGGTACGCTTCTGGAACTTCTTCCAGCTTCCAACTACGATCGGTCATATTGATACGCAAAAACCACATAGCACGCTCCTTTTGAATAAATTTACGAACCGTCCGGCCCCGATTCGCATCATGAATTCCCAGGCCGGTGGGTTTTACCCCAACGAAAAAAGGGCGCAGCCCCCAGGCGCAAGCCTGAGAACTGCCCCCTTTGCAAATACGGCAGGCGTAGGAATTGCTCCCTACACCCATTGCTCACCGGTCCCGGTGGGATCAAGTGAGTCGGAGGCCAACCGTCACCATCATAGTCAAAAACTGTGGTTTTGTCAAGAATTGCTTTGCGCCGCGCGGAATCTGAAAGTCCGCCTTGTCTCACACGCGATCCCTGTGGATGATGGTATACTGCCTTTGACAATCTCACACACAGGAGGTCAAAATGGATTTGTATGATGTGATCATCTTGGGCGGTGGGCCGGGCGGATACGTGGCCGCCGTGCGTGCCGCGCAGTTGGGGATGAACGTCGCGCTTGTGGAGCGGGAGCACTTGGGCGGCGTGTGCTTGAACTGGGGCTGCATCCCCACCAAATCGCTGCTGCGCAATGCGGAAGTGGCCCGCACCTTATCCGCCGGAAAGGAGTTCGGCTTCCACGCGGAAACCACGCTGGATTACGCCGCCGCCGTTGAGCGCAGCCGCAAGGTCGCCGCGCGATTGGTCAAAGGCGTGGCCTTGCTGATGAAAAAGAACGGCGTCTCTGTGATCTGGGGGCAAGGCGAGCTGCTTTCCCCCACCGAGTTGCGCGTGACGTTGAACGATGGCGGGGAGCGCGTCTTGCAAGCGCCGCACATCATCTTGGCGACCGGCGCCCGCGCCCGTTTGATCCCCGGCTGGCAGGCCGACGGCGAGCGCGTCCTCACCGCCCGGCAAGCCCTGGAGCGGCGCAAGTTACCGGCGTCCGCCGTGATCATCGGCGCGGGGCCGATTGGGCTGGAGTTCGCCACCGTGTGGTCGGCCTACGGAGCGCAAGTGACGGTGGTGGAAATGATGCCCCACATCCTGCCGGCGGAAGACGAGGAAGCCGCCGCCGTGCTGGCGCGTGCGCTGCGCCGCCAGAAAGTCAAGACGCTGGTCTCCACCCGCGTGGAGGAACTGCACACTTCCCCTGAGGGCGTGCAAGTGCAAGTCTCCGGCCCGCGCGGCACGAAGACGCTGGAAGCAGAGGTGGCCTTGGTAGCGATTGGCGTCCGTCCCAACAGCGAGCGGCTGGGCCTGGAGAAGCTGGGCGTCGCCTTGACGCGCGGCTGGGTGCAGGTGGACGGGCGGATGCGCAGCAACCTCCCCTCGCTCTACGCCATCGGCGACTTGAACGGGCTGTTGCCCTTGGCCCACGTGGCCTCGGTGCAAGGCATCCTGGCCGTGGAAACCATCGCCGGGCGCGACGTGCCGCCCTTTGACGTGAACCTGGTGCCGCGCGGCACGTACACCGCGCCCCAAGTGGCCTCCTTCGGCCTGAACGAGGCGCAAGCTCAAGCGCAGGGGCTGACGGTGCGCGTGGGGAAGTTCCCCTTTATGCCCAACGGCAAAGCCCTGGCCGGCGGGGAGTATCAAGGCTTCGTGAAGATCGTCGCCGACGAGGCCACACGCCACATCCTCGGCGCGGTCATCGTGGGGCCGGAGGCCACGGAACTGCTGCCGGAGCTGGTCTTGGCCGCGCGTGCCGGGCTGACGCCGGAGGATGTCGCCCGCACCGTCCACGCGCACCCCACGCTCAACGAGGCCGTGATGGAAGCCGCGCACGCCGTTTTCGGGCAGGCGATTCACGTCTAGGCGATGAAGCATCACACCATTCGCTTCCGGGCCGCGATCCCGCATCCGCCCGGCTGGCAACTGCACTTTGACGCGGCTCATCCGCCGACGCCGGGGCGGTTCTTGCTGGCCGACTTGGGCGGCCCGCTGCGCGTTTCGCTCTTCCCCGCCGCGTACACCGAAACCGGCTTCGCGGTTCACGTGCCGCCGGGGCATCCGGCGGCGCAACTGCTGCCCGGCACGCAGGTGGATGTCTTCGGCCCGCTGGGACGCGGGTTTCGCGTGGCGGGCGCGGCCCGTCTGCTGTTGGTGGCGGAGGTTTCATTGCTGCCGCCCTTGCTCCCCCTGCTGGACGCGGCCCCCGAAGTGGCCTTGATGATTGAGGCCACCACTCGCGCCCAACTGCCGCCCCTGGGACGGTTTCCGCCCGAAGTGGAACTCTATCCGGTGACCCGTGACGGCTCAAGCGGCTACCTAGGCCCGCTGGAATCGGAGCGTCCCGCGCCCGCCGGGCTGGAGCGCAGCGGGCCGCGCCTCGGCGAGCTGGTGGCGTGGGCGGATCGCGTGTGTCTGGCCGTGTCGCCCGACCGTTTCTCGGCCCTGGCCGCGCTGATCCGCAAATCCCGCTTTCATCCCGCCCGCGACTTCGCGCAAGTCCTGGCGCAAGTCCCGATGCCCTGCGGCGTCGGCGCGTGCGATGTGTGCCGCGTGAGCTTGCCCTACGGCGAACGTCGCGCTTGCACCGACGGCCCGGTCTTTGACTTGCTCACGCCCTAGCCGGTGCGACTCCGACCCTGGAGGCACGTAGCTTGTAACTGATCAGCCGTGAGGGCGACGCAGCCCTCACTTCTTACTACACGAGGAGGTAGTGTTAATGGTACAAAATGTCACCCCAACGGGGGACTTGCAGCCCCCACAACCGATCACCACGGTCACCAAAGACCAGGCCGGGCAGATGATCAAGCTCGAACCGGCCACGATGGAGCAACTGGACGCCAAAGTCGCCGAGTTCGTCGCGTTGATCACGCAAGCGGACGTCCATTCGCAAACGCTGGAGCAGCAAGTGGCGGCCATCCACGCGCTGGGCACCAAGGAAATCCGCGAGGCGGCCAACGTCTCCAACCGCATCCTCAACGAGCCGGTGCGCGGGCTGGATGAGGATTCACAGATCTCGCAATCCCTGCTGGCCCTGCGCAAGCTGGTGGAAAACCTCGATCCGGCGCAGCAGAACGCGCCCAAGCGGCGATTCCTGGGCATCATCCCCTTGGGGAGCAAGGCCGAAAATTACTTCCTCAAGTACCAATCCGCCCAGAGCCACATTGACGCGATCCTCAACGCGCTCTATCACGGCCAAGACGTGCTGCGCCAGGACAACGCCACCTTGGAGCAGGAAAAGGTCAACTTGTGGGAGATTATGGAGCGGCTGCAACAATACGTCTACGTCTGCCGGCGGCTGGATGACGCGCTCTCGGAGCGGATCGCGGAGATTGAGGCCGACGATCCGGAGAAAGCGCGGGTGGTCAAGGAAGAGATGCTCTTCTACATCCGCCAGAAGAGCCAGGATTTGCTTACCCAACTGGCCGTCAGCATCCAGGGATACTTGGCCTTGGACGTGATCCGCAAGAACAATCTGGAGTTGATCAAAGGCGTGGATCGCGCCACGACGACCACGATTTCCGCGCTGCGCACGGCGGTCATCGTGGCGCAGGCGATGACCAATCAAAAGTTGGTGCTGGATCAAGTGAACGCGCTCAACACCACCACCGGGAATCTGCTGGAATCCACCTCCGCGCTGCTGCAAGGCCAATCGGCGCAAGTGCATCAGCAAGCCGCCAGCGCCACCGTCAGCCTGGAGCAGTTGAAGGCCGCTTTCGAGAACATCTACGCGACGATGGACATGATCTCCAACTACAAGGTGGAGGCGTTGGACAGCATCGCCCAGACGGTGAACTCGCTGGCGACCGAGGCCAACAAGGCGCAGCGGTACGTGGATCGGGTGCGGGCCGAGATCGCCGTGGACGCGGCGGGCGAGTTGACCTTGCCGCTGGATGAGAAAAAGCGTCCGTGAACCGCGACTTGCTTCCGGCGGAGGAACGGGCGGCTTTAGCGGCATTGTATCGGCGCACGCACGAGGCGCAGCCGCCGACGGCAGCGCCTTGTGCGTGGCCCGGCGTGACCTGTGTGGCGGGTCACGTCACGCAAGTGCGCTGGGCGGATCGGCAATTGCGCGGCACGCTGCCCCCGGAGGTGCGCTTCCTCACGCGCTTGGAGCTGCTTGACTTGAGCCGCAATCAGCTCCACGGCCCCTTGCCCCCGGAGTTGGGACACTTGAAGCGGCTGGAGTCGCTCAAGCTGGCCGAAAATCAACTCGGCGGCGAGCTGCCGTCCCGTTTGCGCTTGCTCCTGAGCCTGCGGACGCTGGATTTGCACCGCAACCGCTTCGGCGGGCCGCTGCCGCCGGGCTGGAGTGACCTGCGCTCGCTGGAAGTGCTCAACTTGGCCGAAAATCAGCTCCAAGGCCCGCTGCCCGCCTCGTGGGCGCGGCTGTCTTCGTTGGATATGCTCGATCTTTCCACAAACCCGCTGCGCGGTTTGCTGCCCGCCGAGTTGGTGCAGCTCGCGGCCTTGCGCACGTTTCACTTTCAGGGGACGGAGTTGATGGAGCGCGGCGATGATCGTTTTCAAGCGTGGCTGCGGCGGATTCCCGATGTGCGCTCCAGCGGGCTGCTCGCCGTGGCCGCGCCGCCGCAAGTCGACGGGGGACGGAAGGCTGCTTTGCTCGGTCTGGGCGCGATGGGCGGCGGCTTGACGCTCGCCGGGGTGTTGCTGCTGCCGCTGGGATTGCTGCCGGGGTTGTTGCTGGCCGGAGGCGGCGCGGCGGCGATGGGGGTGGCGTTTTCCCGCTGGCGGGCCTTGCCCCGCCCCGCAGATCAAACGGCCTTGCCCGCGCCCGATTCGCAAGCGGCGGCGCAGTTGCTCCGCGAGGCGCACGCGCTGTATCGCTCCGCGCGGGCGGACTTGCCCCCGGAGCTGGCGGATCAGGTGGCGCAACTGCTCGCCGCGCTGGAGGAGGTGCTGCCGCGCATTCCGCGCCTGGCGGGCGGCGACCCGGATGCGTACACTTTGCGCCAGATTGTGCGCTCGTATCTGCCGGAAGCGATCAACCGCTATCGCTCGCTGCCGCCGGAATACGCCGTCCAACAGCCGCTGCGCGAGGGGAAAACCGCGCGGCAGCTCCTCCAAGAGCAGCTTGCGACCCTGCGGGGCGCGGTGCAAGACATCGCCGCCCGCACGCGGCCCGATGCGCGGCCCTTGCTCGTCCACGGGCGGTTTCTGGAGGATCGCTTTGCTCCGCGCGATGAGCCTCCGGAGTGAAGCTCAAGCAGTTGACATTTTTGCCACTGAGCATAAGATGTAACCCTATTTTTTAACTCTTCACTAAAGGAGGAAGTTATGAAGAAGTACGGATGGTTGTTGTTGGTGCTGGTCTTGTTGGGGGCCGTGGCCTTGAGTGCCTGTAAGCCCAAAGAGCCGGCGTTGGGAAGCGAGCAGAACCCCATCGTGTGGTCGTTCGTGCCCTCCGGCGAGATGGAGCGGGTGTCTTCTGGCGCGCAGCAGGTTGCCGATCTGCTCCACAAGCAGACGGGGTTGTACTTTAAGACGAACGTCGCCACCGAGTACGCCGGCGTGATTGAGGCAATGTGCAGCGATCCGCCCAAGGCGCAGATGGGTTCACTGGCCACTTTCGCCTACGTGCTGGCGCACGAGCGCGGGTGCGCGGATGCGGCCTTGGTCTCGGTGCGCTACGGCAGCCCCACCTACAACGGTCAGATCATCACCCGTGCCGATAGCGGCATTCACACCATCGCCGATCTCAAGGGCAAGACCTTCTGCCGCGCCGATCCTCTGTCCACCAGCGGATGGATTATCCCGATGCTGATGATACGCGGTGCCGGCCTGAATCCCGATACGGACTTGGCGCAAGTTGTGGACACCGGAGCGCACGACACCACCGTGACCTCGGTTTACAACGGCGATTGTGACGCCGGGGCCACTTACGTGGACGCCCGCACGCGCGTCGAGGACACGTTCCCCGATGTGATGGACAAAGTTGTGGTGATCGCCACCACCGCCGACATCCCCAATGACGGCGTGCAGTTTGCCCCCTCAGTCCCCAAGGACTTGCGCGACAAGATCGTGAACGGGCTGTTGGAGATCGCCAAGACGCCGGAAGGCCAAGAGGCGTTGAAGACCGCCTATCAGTGGAACGGGCTGGAAGTGCATGACGACTCGTTCTATGATCCGTTCCGGCAAGTGTTGCAATCCTCCGGTATGAGCATTGAGGATCTGCAAAAATAGCGTCAGGCGCGGGGCGATCACCCACTGATCGCCCCGCTTGCCTGGCAAGTCAAAAAGCGAATCGGCGCAAACCGCCGCTTCGCTTTTTCTTTCTTCGGTAGGGAGGCATAATGCTCGAAGTCAAACATTTGACTAAAGTGTATCCCGATGGCACAGTCGCGCTCAAGGACGTGAGCTTCACCGTGGAAGACGGCGCGTTCCTGGTGATCATCGGCCTCAGCGGTTCGGGGAAATCCACGCTGTTGCGCTGCATCAATCGCTTGATTGAGCCGACGGAAGGGCAAATCCTGTGGGATGGGGAGGACATCACCGCCGCCGACACAACGCAGCTCCGCCACATCCGCCGCAAGATCGGGATGGTGTTCCAGCACTTCAACTTGGTGCGCCGTTCCTCGGTGCTTACCAACGTGTTGGCCGGACGGCTGGGCTACGTCGCTCCGTGGAAGAGCGTTTTGCACCGCTTCCCGGCGCGAGATCGGGAGATGGCTTTGCTGGCCCTGGAGCGGATGGGCATCGCCGATCAGGCACACAAGCGGGCGGATGAGTTGAGCGGCGGACAGCAACAGCGCGTGGGCATCGCCCGCGCCTTGATGCAGGAGCCGCGCATCATCCTGGCGGATGAACCGGTCGCCAGCCTCGACCCGGTGCTGGCGCATTCAATCCTCGGTGATCTGGAGAAGCTCAACCAGGAGGAGGGGATCACCGTGCTGTGCAGTTTGCACTACCTGGACTTGGTGCAGCGATATTCCACGCACGTCATCGGCCTGCGCAAAGGCGAGATCGTCTACACCGGCAGCCGCGAGGACATTCGCCGGATGAGCGATGACGAGTTCAAGCGCATCTACGGCGAAACGGCGCAGCGGGTCGGCGGCGGGCTGGAAGGTTCGGTGGGAGGCTAAGATGGCTGACAAAGCAGTAACAGGCAAACAACGAGTGTCCGCGCCGCTGGCGGCGGGACTTTCCCTGGTGCTTCCGGGCCTGGGGCAGATAGTGAACGGAGAATGGCAGCGCGGCTTGACGATTTTGCTCTCTTTTATCGCCTCCGTCGGGCTGGGAGTGTGGCGGGTGCATCTGCTGGCCCATCTGCAAGTGGGGCTGGCGGCGCAATATCGCAAGGCCCTGTACTTGAGTCCGGGCTTCATCGTGCTGCTTTCCATCGGGCTGATCGTTTTGTGGCTGTGGGCCGTGGTGGATGCTTACCGCCGCACCAAAGTCGTAATCGGGAAGAGCACCGGTATCTACGTCCTTATTGGCGCGATCTTTTTTGTGCTGGGGTGGCAGATCAGCGAGATCAATCCGCCGAAGTTTTTCTCGCAGCTTGATGATGCTTGGCCGGCGTTTTCGCAGGTGATCTGGCCGTGGCAGGCGGCGTTTGAGCGCGACCGCGAGACGATCCAAGCCGGCGCGCCGATCCTTGTGCCGTGTGATAGCGGCCCGCTGCCCGACGTGCCCACCGAGACGCCCGGTCAGCCGTACTTGATGGCCGATCCGCGCTGCGGCGATCTTTCCTCGCTCGACGAGAACAACAACACCGTGCCCGGCTCCACGCTGCACCTGGTGGGGCGAGGCTTCGCGCCTAACAGCGAGGTGCAAATCTGGTGGAGTGATCCCATCGGCAATGAGTTCCGCGTGCGGCAAGCGGGCAGCTACGTCACCGTGACCAGTGACGCGCAAGGAGCATTTGAAACGGACATCATCATGCCCTACCGGCTGATGCCGCCGAGTGCCTCCGGGGTGCAAATCCACCAGGTGGAGGCCAAGCAGATCGCCGAAGTCGGCCCGCTCAAGCCCAGCGAAGCGTTGCTCTTGAGCCTGGAGAAGATGGCCGAAACGATCTTCCTGGGGATGATGGCGACCGTCTTCGGGATCATTATGGCCATCCCGCTGAGCTTCCTGGCGGCCCGCAATATGATGTCCGGCTCGCCGCTGCTGGTGAGCATCTACTACCTCACGCGCACGGTTTTCAACATCGTGCGCTCCATTGAGCCGATGATCTGGGCGATCATCGCGGTGGTGGTGGTGGGACTGGGGCCGTTTGCCGGGCTGATCGCCCTGACGCTGCACAGTGTGGCGGCGTTGGGCAAACTGTACTCCGAGGCCATCGAGAGCATCGACCCCGGCCCGCTGGAGGCCATCGAGGCCACCGGGGCCACCAAGTTGCAGGTGATTATGTTCGCCGTGGTGCCGCAGGTGATCCCGCCCTTCGTGTCCTTCTCCATCTACCGCTGGGATATTAACGTGCGCATGTCCACCATCATCGGGATGGTCGGCGGCGGGGGCATCGGCTTCCTGCTGACGCAGTACATCCACTTGTTGGATTACCGCTCGGCGGGGATCGCCGTGTGGTTCATCGCCATCACCGTCGCCACGCTGGACTTTGTCAGTTCCAAGATTCGCCAAAAGTACGTGTGAGGAAATTCTCCCAACATCCATCGTTCCTTCACCGAAACTTCATCATCGTTTGGTAGGATATGAGCGTAAACGGTTGAGAGACCGAATTAAATTCAAACTACCATTGAGGAGGTACAGAGATGTTGAAGTACAAACGTTGGATGAGTGTGTTGGGAGTTCTGGCGATGGCGTTAGTGTTGATCATTCCGTCCGTGACGTATGCTGCCAGCGGGCCGCCTACGGCGGGCGCGACGAGCGACGGCGGGCGCGGTTTTCGGGGGCGTGGCGGCGGTGGTTCGTGGGGCGGCGGTTTCACCGGCGAGCCGGTGACCGCCGAGCAAGAGGCCGCGTTGAGCGATTTCCTGCTTGATGAGCACCACGCGCTGGCGACGTACCAAAGTGTGATGGCGCAGTTCGGCGAGGTGGAGCCTTTTGCCAGCATCGCGCAGGCCGAAGAGATGCACATCGCGGCGTTGGAGCGGGTCTTCAGCCGCTACGGGCTGGAACTGCCCACCGTGCCGAGCTATGACATTCCGACGTTCGCGTCGCAGCAAGAAGCCTGTGAGGCAGCCGCGCAAGCGGAAATCGACAACGCCGCGCTCTACGACAGCCAAACCGACCTGTTCACCCAGCAGGACATCCTGCGGGTCACGAGCAACCTGCGGAACGCTTCGTTGGAGCACCACCTGCCGGCCTTCCAGGCCTGCGCCGACGGCGAAACGTTACCGGTCGGCCTGGGCAGAGGCTTCGGGATGATGGGCGGGGCCGGGGCGCAAGCTCCCCGTGGCCGCCGAGGGAACTTCGGCGGGGTGTACGCTCCCACCCGCTAAGTTGATTCGGAAACAACGACTAGCGGCGCACTTTGGAAGTGCGCCGCTAGTTTTGTGTCTGCGTGTAACTGTTCAGCCAGGCGACTAACCAACTGCGCTTGCATCCAGCTAAGCCGAAGCACGCCCCCGAGATCGCCGAAGCATGCTCCCGAGATCGCCGAAGTATGCTCCCGAGATCGCCGAAGCATGCTCCCGAGATCGCCGAAGCATGCTCCCGAGATCGCCGAAGCATGCTCCCGAATTCCCTGGAATTAAAGCGATGGCTCATCCTGGGGAGAGGGTTTCCCACTGCCGAGGCACAGTTAGGTGCGACGCACTTCGGAAGTGCGTCGCACCTTGCTTCCATCCGCGCCTTTGCAGTGAGCAGTTACGTCTACGTTACGATTTTCCGAACCACGAGCCGATCTTCTGCCCCAGCAAGATGGCGCGGGCTTGAAGCGGCCAGGTTTTCACCAAACGCGCGTGGAGGTTGGTTTCGGCCAGCATCTCCGCGAGTTGATCTCCGTTCATCGCGGCGAGGTCTTCAAAGACGTGAATCCCCAGCGCGTTGAGGGTGGCGACGGCTGACGGTTCAACGCCCCAAATGCGGGAAAGGTCGTCCGGCTGCACCAAGACGCGCTCCTGTGGAGCTTCCTCGGCTGCTTGCTCCGTGACGGCGAAGGCGAACGGCCCGCTGGTCAGCACCGTTTGCCGCCAGCGGTAATCGTTCGCCAGAGCCTCTTTGAAGTCTTGCAGCACGCCGGGCTTGTCGTTGAGGCTCCAGGCGTCGCCGCTCCAGCGATAGAGCAACCCGCAGCGGATCTGTTGGGCGTAAGGGGCTTGATTCCAGCGGTTGATTTCTTTGTAGAGGGCGCGTACCCAGCCGGTGTCGGCGTCCACCCAGCCGAAGGCTTGCGGATCGTTGCACGTGGGCGCACTCGGCGGACGGCACACGTGGTTCGTTTCGGTGATGTGTACCGGCACGTCCTTCCACTTGCCGGGGATGCGTTCTATAAATTCGCGGTAAATCTGGAAATCAAAGTAGTGATCGCCCAGCGGCCCCGCTCCGTTGCCGAATCGCGCCAAGTGCGTGATCGCGCTCAGCGACGGCCCGTGGGTGTAGGCGTGCAGGACGATGCCGTCCAGGGCTTCAATGTGCGACAGCATCATCATGTAATAGTCCAAGGGACGCCAATGGGTGTTGCCCAGCAGCTTGAGCGGCATGTAGTTGTACGGATCAATCGCGCCGGGGCAGACGATGGCATTGGGCAGGACTTCCTTGATCTTTTGGTAAGTGCGGTTGAAGGCGTCGGCGTACTTTTCGGGGGTGATGTGCTCGGTGGGATGCTCCCAGCCGCCGGGATGTTCGCGGGGATTATTCTGCTCGTTGCCGATCTGGATCGTCCAGGTGTACTCGCTCTGCGAAAGGTCGTCGCGCTTAAAGTATAGCTCCACCCAACGGGCAGCGGCGGCGGCGAAGTCATCGTAGTAGCGGGATTCCGGCAGCGTCCCCCCCGGCTCGTAGCCGTTATTCAGCCGCACGATGACGCCGTACCCTTGCTCGGCCCAATCTTGCAGCCGGGCGCGGAGGTCATCGTTGGGCTGCAAGGCGGCAGCGTTGTGCCCGCAGATTTCGGTGAAGAGAATCCAGCCCTTTTTGCCGCTGCCTTGGTAGAGTTGGCGGATGGGGCCTTTGGTTTGCGGATCGTCGCCCAGCGTGACGGCGTGGATGCCGAAGATGTAGGGCGAAACGCCTTGCGGCAGGTCGACTTCGCCCACCGCTTGACGTTTGTCCGCGCCGTCTGGGTACTTGAGATACCACGCGGCCACGTAGCCTTCCCACAAAGACGGGGTGCGCACGTGCAGCCATTGCCCTTGCCGGCCGATCTTGCCCCCGGTGGTGTGCTCGTCCTCCAGCGATTCCAGCACCGTTTTGTGAGGAATCCACCAGATGTTTGGATGGGTGATGCTCGGCC
Source organism: Thermoflexales bacterium (assembly GCA_015486785.1). Lineage (GTDB taxonomy): Bacteria > Chloroflexota > Anaerolineae > B4-G1 > SLSP01 > S014-19. The sequence continues at coordinate 3,291 of WFQZ01000016.1, read as the reverse complement.
CGCGCCGCACTTTCAACCCGAATTCGGGGCTATCCACTTGCACGTAGCGGGTGGGTTTGCCTTCTATCGGCTTGGGGACGATGGGCTGGGGCGCGGCGGGCTGTTTGAGATACCAAGCCGCCGTGTAGCCGCGCTGCCCGTCCGGCGTCTGCACGTGCAGCCATTGCCCCTGCCGGCCGATCTTGCGCTGCACCTCCTCTTCCGACTCCAGGGACTTGAGGGCCGTTCCGTCGGGCATTTGGGTGATGATGGGATAGTTGATGCCCGGCCCCTGGCGCAACTTGAGCGGCACATCGGGGCTGTCCACCACCACAAAGACGACGCGCCCCGGTTCGGGCGGCTGTTCGTTAGCGGGCATCTTGAGATACCAAGCGGCGACGTAACCGGTCTTGCCGGACGGGCTGCGCACCCACAGCCATTGCCCGCTCTGCCCCACCTTGCTGCGGGATGTCGCCTCGTCCTCCAGTGCGCCGAGGATCGCGCCATCCTTGAGCTGCTCCACCAGCTCGCTGCCTACGTAGGGCGCGTGCCGCATGTTGAGGTAGCCGACTTCGGGACTGTGTACTTGCACCTGGATTGTCGGCTTGTCCGGCGGCGTGGGCGGCACGGGGGGCTGCTCTTTGAACGGTTCCAGGTACGGCGTGGGATCAATGATGTCGTAGGGGTAGTTAGTTTCGCCGCGAGCGGTCGCGCCTTTCTTCTCCAACGTGAGGTGCAGGTGCGAGCCGAACGAGTTGCCGGTGTTATCCGCCAGCGCGATCAACTGCCCGGCCTTCACCTGCTGCCCGCGCGTGACCACCACCGTTTCCAAGTGCGCGTAGATCGTCAAGTAGCCGTCGGCGTGCTGGATGCGCACTTGGGTGCCGTAAGGCTTATGCTGCGGGCTGGAGTTCTCGTCCAAGCGCACATCGCTGACGAATCCATCGGCGACGGCGTAGATTTCGCTGCCTTGCGGGGCTTGAAAGTCCAAACCTTCGTGCCCCGGCAAGCCGAACTTGCGATAGAACTCAGGGCGTGCCCCGAATCCCTGAGTAATGTGTCCATATTGCGTGGGCCAACGCATTCGAAAAGTCATCGCATCCTCCTGTTGAAAATTAGGCTGAGATTCTACCGGTCGCCTCGCGCCCCACAAGGCGCGGAGCGTTCTTGATTCCGTTGCTGCTAGTGTAGCACGTCCTTTGTCGGGCGGCAAGGAGCTTCTTCAGCGATAGAGCCACACGTAATGGGCGTAGTGCTCGCGGATGCGCTCCACGTAGGTGCGAGTCTCGGTGAGGCTGATGAGTTCCACGAACAGGTCGGGATCACCCTGGGCGGCTTGCCACCAACGAGCGGCGTTCCCCGGCCCGCCGTTGTAGGCCGCCATACCGGCGATGAGGTTGTTGCCGATGGCGTCCCGCTGCCGCGCCAGATACCACACTCCAAAGCGCACGCTGACCATCGGGCGGTACAGATCGTGCGTCTGGTAGTTGGGCGGCCAGCCCATAGATTGAGCGATGTGCTCGCCGGTTGAGGGGATCACTTGCATCAAGCCGTGGGCGGCGGCGGATGAGAGGGCACCGCTTTGGAACATGCTTTCCTGGCGCAGCAGGGCGTACACGACCAGCGGATCGAATCCCTCGGCGAGCGCGTCCGGCTCCACCAAGTCGCGGTAGTACAGCGGATAGATCAGGCAGCCGATGAAGCGGGGCAGTTCCGTGAAGTCTTGCGCGGGCGAAAGCCGCCACACGGTGAACGCGGCGGCGATGGAGGAACGGTACAAGCTCACGTCGCGCAGGGCCAGCGAGAGTTGATATTGCACGAGCGCGTTATCCTCGGTGGCGTGGCGCAGCGCATCTAACTCGGTGCGCCCCTCTTCAAAGTGCCCCAGGCGCAGCAAGCGCGTGCCGCGCTGCCAGCGGGCATCCTGCCGGATGGCGGGCGGCAGTTGCGAGGAGATCGTCCCGCTGATCCCGATCCAGTTGGCGAGCCAGGTTTCGGCTTGCTGCTGTGCGGCAGGCCCGCAGGGCGTGGGGGCCGGCCCCGACGAAGCAAACGGCTCACGTCCGGCCAGCAGATCGGCGGCCCGCAGCCCGTAGAATTTCCAGGGCGTCAGGTTGGCCGCACGGCTCAGCACATCGGTCGCGCTGATCGTCTCGCCGAGCTGGAGGTACGTTTTCCCCAGCCAGAACCGCGCGGCCTGGCTCTGCTCGGCGGCGGGATACCAGGCGACTAAATCCCGCCACGCTTCTTGTGCGCCCAGCAAGTCCCCGTGTTGATAGCGCAGCAATCCGGCGTGGAAGCGGGCGTCCGGTGCGCCGCTGTCGTTGGGATACTGCGCGGCTAAGTCCACATACGCTTGCGCGGCGGCGGCGAAGTCTTCCGCTTCCAGCAATTCCGCCGCTTTCCACAGAGCGGCGGCGGCCTGAGGATGATCCGGGTACTGGGCGGCCAGCGAACGGTACAAGCGCACGGCCTCCGCCCGCTGCCCCATCGCGCTGCGGGTGCGGGCCTTGGCGAAGAGCGCGTTGCCCTGGTAGGCGTCGCCCGGCATAGCGAGGATGGCATCAAACGCGCGTAGTGCCTCGTCGTAGTTCCCGGCCTCCAGGTACGATAACCCCATGTAATAGTAGGGACGGCCATCTGTCTGCTCCGCCGCGTTGATGACCCGCGTGAAGGCCAGCACGGCGGGCGTGTAGGCGTGGGCGTAGTAGTCCACCAGCCCGCGCAGCATGTCGTCCACCGGCTGACCGGCCTCCACCAGCACGATCAACGCCTGATAGGCGTAGTCGCTCCGGGGATAGGCGGCCACCAGTTGCTGCATCCGCCGGTACGCTTCGTCCAGATCGCCGAAAGCCTGCGCGGTGAGCGCGGCCTGGTTCATAATCCGCGCCCGGTAGGCGGGGATTTTGGCGATGGTCAGGATCGCGTCATACGCGGCCAGGGATTCAGCTTCGTGCCCCAGGCGGGCTTGGGTAAGCGCGATTTTTTCCCAGAGGTACACTTGACGGCCGGCGGTGACGGCCACGGCCAGCGCGTTATGGTAGCTTTGCAGGGCCGCGGTGTATTGACCGCCGGCGAATAGGGCATCGGCCAACCACTCGTGGGCGTAGCGCGAGAGAACCGGCGCGTGCTGCACCACGGCTTGATAGTGCGCCGTCGCGCTCAACGGCTGGCCCGTTTGCAACAGCGCGTCGCCCAACAGGAGGTGCAAATCCACCGCGCCGGTGATTGTGGTGGTCTGCGAGAGTGCAGCGGTGAGCGAGGTCACCGCTTCCGCCGGCTTGTCCGCCGCCAGCAAGGTCGTCCCCAGGC
>WFQZ01000015.1 GCA_015486785.1 Thermoflexales bacterium | reverse complement strand
TCCAGGTCTTGGACAACGGCGGTGCGCCCCAGCGTCAGCAGGACGGCGGGGCGATAGGCCGGATCGTAGCGCACGAGGTCGGCGGCCAGGCCGATGATGCCGGGCTGCGCGGGCAGCTCCAGCGGGCGGGGCGGGCGGAGCGTATCCAGCGGGAGGAAGGTGGCGCGACCGGCGCGGGTGCGTTTGAGCCAGGCGATGGCAGCTTGCGCGTCGCGCCAGGTGACGGCGACGATGCTTTGCAATTGCCCGCCCAAGGCCGTTTCCAACGCTTTTTCCAAGTGCGGGGGCACCTCAAGCAGCGCGGCCAACGTGCCGGGTAAGCCGTGCAGCTTTCCTTGCTCCACGGCCTGCAAGACCGCACGCACGCCGGCGTACAGGCCCGCGCCTTCCGCGTGCAGCCGCTCCAACGTATCCAGGCGGGCGGTGAGTTGTTGCCGCGCGATGCGTTTCTCGCTCAACGTCTGCCGCAATTGCTCCCCGGCGGCGCGGGTGGATTCCAACTCGGCTTGCAGGGCGGCCAGGTGCTGCTGTGCCTCGCGCCACGCTTGCGCGGCGGCCTCGGCCCGCTGCCGCGCCTGGGCGACGATGGTTTGTTGCGCCCGGCGGCGGTCGTCGATGGAGGCCAAGGCCTGCTCCAGCTCACGGCGGCGTTGCGCCAGTTGGCGGAGCTGCGCGGCGGTCTGATCCAGGCGGCTTTGGCGATCCGCCAGGCGATGCCGCTGCTCCAGGGCTTGCGCTTGGGCCGCGCTGCGGCGGCTGAGGAGCGCGTGTCGCTGCCGTTCCAGGGCTTGGAACGCGGCCTCGGCAGCGGCCAAGTGCTGCTGCGCCTCGGCCAGGCGGGATGAGGTGGCGGCAAGCTGCGTTTCCAGGGCCGCGACCTCGCCTTCTTCGGCCTCCAAGGCCGAGCGCAGGGGGACGAGGTTGGCGCGGATTTCTTCCAATCGCGCCTGCACCTGCCGCCGCCGTTCGCGGGTGACGGCCAATTCGCGCTGCTGCCGTTCGGCGGCGGCGTGCCGGGCACTGCTGGCGTGGTGCAACTCGGCCAGCTTGGCCCGCTGCGCGGAAAGTTCGCGGCGCAGGGCGGTGATGCGGGCGGTCTGCGCCTCGGCCTCGGCCAGCCGTTGTTGGGCGCGGGTTTCGCGGTAGGCCGTGCGCTGCCTGGCCCGCTCCAGCTTGAGGAGCGATTGTTGCCAGCGATAGCCGTACCAGGTGGTCAGCGTCTCATTGAGCACGCGGGTCAATTCGGCGTGCTGCTCCAGGCGGCGGGCTTGTTTTTCCAGGCGGCGCAAGCGCGGCGCGATCTCGGCGATGATGTCGCCGACCCGCTCCAGGTTGTGGTGGGTGGCGGCGAGCTTTTTGACCGCTTCTTCGCGGCGGGTGCGGTAGGCAGCGATGCCCGCCGCTTGCTCAAAGAGAGCCAGCCGCTCCGTCGGTCGCAGGGCGAGCACGTGATCCACCAGCCCTTGGCCGATGACGAGGTAAGCATCCCGCCCCAACCCGGCGCGGTCGAGCAGGTCTTGCAGGTCGCGCAGGCGGATTTTGCTGCCGTTGAGGCGGTATTCGCTTTTGCCGTCCCGGTAGATGCGCCGCTCCAACGTCACTTCGGTGAAGTCCACCGGCAGCCAACCGTCGCCGTTATCAAAGGTCAGCGCGGCGCGGGCCATTCCGGCGCGGGGGCGGCGTTTGCTTCCGGCGAAGATCATGTCCTCACCGGAATGTCCCCGCAGGGAGCGCATGCGCTGCTCGCCCAGCACCCAGCGGATGGCGTCGGCGACGTTGCTCTTGCCGCTGCCGTTGGGGCCAACGATGGCGGTGATGCCGGTGGGGTAGGTGAAACTTATGTGATTAGCGAAGGATTTGAAGCCCTGAACATCCAATTGTTTGAGTTTAGGCATGGCATTCCTGCGGCCAGACCGGAACAAACATCATCCATTGGTCCGGGTGAACGCGGATCAGGGTTTCCATTTCCGCCAGCACGCGCCGCACGTTGTGTTCGCGGTCTCGGCGGCGGTTGCCAGTGTATTCCATCTCCAGCAGCGGGCGGCTGACGACCCAATACACGCCATCTTCAAAATGCGCGGACATCGGCAGCACCAGGCTATGGGTGCGCAGCGGGAGGTCAATGTAGCCGGTGGGCAGGCAGGCCGTAGCGCCGAAGAATTCCACGGGATGATTACCCTCTTCCAACGGACGCTCCACGCCGGTGATCACCACGCCGCCTTGTTGGAGGCGGCGAATGGCCTGGCGCAGGCTTTCAAGGGAAATGGGCGTGATTTCCAGGCCGCATTGCCGCCGCAGGTCGTTGAACATCTGAAAGCCGTCGGAGGGGTTGGCGTAGGAAAGGACTTGCATCGGCACGGGCAGGTATTGCCCCAGAGCCACGCCGCCCAAGTCAAAGTTGGACATGTGGCAGGTGACGATGAACAAGCCGCGCTCGTCCTCCAGCGCGGTTTGCAGGCGGGCCTTGCTGTCCTCGGTCAGCCGCACGGGCGGCTCAAAGTCGGTCATCCGCACGCGCCCTTGGCCCACGTTGTGGAAAAATTCGTAGTAGCCCATCGCCGCTTGACGGTAGACGTGGTACACGTTGCGCTTGATTTCCGCCGGAGAGGCTTGCGGCCCCAGGACGTGGCGCAGGTTGTCGTAGGTGGCGTGGTACATGTCCGGCTGCAAGGCGACGATGGCTTGGGCGGCCAAAGCCGCGCCCGCACGTCCCAGCGCGGGCGGCAGCAATCTCCCCAGGGCGTAGCCGACGCGGTTGGGCAATCCTTTTGAGAAAAATGCCTTGGCGCCCATCACGCCTCCACCTGTTCTTGCGTGACCGCGATCCACGCAGCGATGAAGTTGGTCAGCGGGACGGCGGCCATCAGCCCGATGCTGCCCACCAAGGTACGGATGATCTCCTCGGCGATGAGTTCGCGGTTGATGGTGAGATACCAAGGCTCAGTGTAAAGGTAAAACAGGATGATCAGCGGGAGCGAAACACCGGCGTAAGCCATCACCAGGGTGTTGATCATTGAGGTGAGGTGCGCCACGCCGATCTTCATCCCGCGTGCGACCAGTTCCCCCAGGGTTTGGGTGGGGTCGGCCTCCATAAACTCAAAGATCGCCACCGCCTGCGCCAGGATCACGTCATCCAGCACGCCGGCGGAGCCGATGATGATACCGGCCAGCAGCAAGCCGCGCATGTCCATCTTGACGCCGGAGGCTTGCAGGTACATCGTCTCTTCGGAGCCGAAGCCGGTGAGGTGGGAAGCGTGCGTCCACCACAGGGCCAACAATCCCGCCAGGGCCAAGCTCCCCAGCATGCCGAAGGCCGCCGCGTGTCCCACGGCGTTCCAGCCTTGGATCAGGTAGAGGGTGACGGCCAGCAGCAAAGCCGTTCCGGCCAGCGAAACGAGCACCGGGTCGCGCCCGGAGAGGATTTGCGGCAGGATGAAGCCGCCCACCAACAAGCCGCTCAGGATCAGCCCCAGCAAGGCCCGCACCCCTTGCCAGCGGCCCACCAGCACGGTGACGAGGATGAACAGGAGCGTCAGACCGGTCAGGGGCAACAAGCGCACGTGATCGGCCACTTGGAAGAGGACTTTGCCGTCGGGGCGCGTGGAAACGCGCACCAAGGCCTTGTCGCCGGCGCGGAAACGCACCGATGCCGGCGTGGGGCCGACGCCGTTGTAGGTCACGGTGACGCGCTGCCCGGTGTACTGATTATGGCCGATGATTTCCAACTCCAGTTCTTGGGTCAGGGTGGTCATCCCGTCGGGGATGTCCGGCCCCTGATAAGCCTGCTCCGAATCCACCTTGAGCACGCGGGCCATGACCGTCTCTTCCAGCGAGGCGGCCTGGGAAGCGTAGCGTAACGAGGGGCGGGTTGCGATGAGCACGCCCACGATCAGGGTGAGGCTCACCAACAAAAGCACTGCCGCGCCCTCCAGGATGTAGCGTGAGGCGCGGGGCGAACGTAGTGGGTGTTGCGAATTTTGGGTCATAGTCACCTCCGGCGGCGGATTATACTACGCCGCCCGCGAGGCGGTAATCACGCCGCCGCCCAGCACCTCGTCGCCGCGATACCAGACGAGGGATTGACCGGGGGCCGGGCCGCGCTGCGGCTCATCAAAGGTGACCTCGGCCCGCGCCTCCGGCAGCAGGCGGACGGTGGACGGGGCCAACGGGGCGTGGTAACGGACGCGGGTTTGGGCACGGAAAGGCGATTCCGGCGGCGCAACGGTGAAAGTGACCGACTCCAACGAGCATTGTCGTTGCCACAGCCGCTCCGCCGGGCCGACGAGGAGCGCGTTTTGCTCCGGCAGCAGACGCAGCACGTACAGCCGCTGCGGCGCGGAGATGCGCAGTCCGCTCCGCTGGCCCACGGTGTAGGCACTCAAGCCCCGGTGCGTGCCCAGCACGTGGCCGTCCTCGTCCAGGATCGGGCCGGGGCGGACGCTCTGGGGGTGCAGTTGCCGCAGCAGGGGACGATAGTCGCCGTTCACGAAGCACAGGTCTTGGCTATCGCGCCGCGCCGCGCCGGGCAGGCGGAATCGCCGCGCCAGTTGGCGGACGGTGGCTTTGTCGGGCAGTTCGCCCAGCGGGAGGAGTAAGCGGCGCAAGTGTCGCTGGGTGAGCCGGTAGAGCATGTAGGCCTGATCCTGCCGCAGGGAACGCGCTCGGTGCAGATGCGCGGTGCCGTCTGCCGCGCGGATGATGCGGGCGTAGTGTCCGCTGGCGATCCAGGCGGCGTCGCGCCGCTCGGCCTCGCTCAGCAGGGCGGCGAACTTGAGGCCGGGATTGCAGAACACGCAGGGGTTGGGGGTGCGGCCTCGCGCGTACTCAGCCGCGAAGGGTACGACAACCGTGTGGTAGAACTGCTCGCGCACGTCCAGCACGCGGAAGGGGATGCCCAGCGCGGCAGCGACGGCGGCAGCGTCATCGAAGGAAGGCGCGGCGGTGGCGTGCCAGAGGCGCAAGGCCGCGCCGATCACCTCCCAGCCGCGCTCCAGGAGCAAGGCCGCCGCCACGGAGCTATCCACCCCGCCGCTCAGCCCCACGATCACGCGGCGGTTGCCGTCGGGCGGAGGCGCACAGAGCGCGGAGAGACCCGCGCTCTGTGTGTTGTCCGGGGCCGATGGAGTCATTCGAGTGCCCGTTGGGCCACGGCTTGCGCCACGTGGGCGATGAAATCAGCCGGAGAAAGTGCGCCCAGCCGCTTTCCGCTGCGCAGGCGCACGGCGACGGTGTTGGCTTCCACTTCCTGATCGCCGATCACCAGCATGTAGGGAATCTTCTGCATCTGGGCATCACGAATCTTGGCGTTCATCCGGGAAGAGGAGGCGTCCGTGTACACGCGGATATGCGCTTGGCGCAATTGATCTTCCACCTGGCGGGCGTAGGCCACATGCCGGTCGGCGATGGGGATCAAGCGAGCTTGCTCCGGGGCCAGCCAGACGGGGAACGCGCCGGCGTAGTGCTCCACGAGGATGCCGAAGAACCGCTCCAGCGATCCCAGCAGGGCGCGATGCACCATGTAGGGGCGATGCTCCGCGCCGTCCTCGGCGATGTAGGACATGTCAAACCGCTCCGGCAGGTTGAAGTCAAACTGGATGGTGGAAAGCTGCCAGGAGCGGCCCAGCGCGTCTTTGATTTTCAGGTCAATCTTGGGGCCGTAGAACGCCCCGCCGCCCTCGTCCACCTCGTAGGCGATACCTTCGGCCTCAATGGCGCGTTGGAGTGAGGCTTGCGCTTGCTCCCAGCGTTCCGGCTCGCCCACGGCCTTCTCCGGGCGGGTGGAGAGGTACGCTTGGATGTCCTCAAAGCCGAAAGCGTTGAGGATGGAGATGGAGAAGCGCAGCACGCGCAGGATTTCGTCTTCAATCTGGTCGGGCGTACAGAAGATGTGCGCATCATCCTGGGTAAAGCCGCGCACCCGCAACAGGCCGTGGAGCACGCCGCTCTTTTCGTAGCGGTAGACAGTCCCCAGCTCCGCCCAGCGCAACGGCAGTTCGCGGTAGGAGCGCAAGCGGGTCTTGTAGATCAGGATGTGGAAGGGGCAATTCATCGGCTTGATGAAGTACTCTTGACCGTCCACGTCCATCGGGGAGTACATGCTTTCGCGGTAGAAATCCAGGTGCCCGGAGGTCTGCCAGAGCCAGGCCTTGCCGAGGTGCGGGGTGACGACGAAGTCATAGCCGCCTTCAAGGTGACGTTCGCGCCAGAAGTCCTCAATGATCTTGCGCATCATCGCGCCTTTGGGATGCCAGTAGGCCAGGCCCGGCCCGGCCTCCTCGTGGAAGGAGAGCAGGTCTAGCTGCTTGATCAACTTGCGGTGGTCGCGCTTCTGGACTTCCTCGCGCCACTTGAGATAAGCCCGCAGCTCCTTGGGTGTGGGCCAGGCGGTGCCGTAGATGCGCTGCAACATCGGGCGGTCGGCGTCGCCGCGCCAGTAGGCCCCGGCCACGCTCAGCAGCTTGACCGCCTTGGGGTTGATTTCCTTGGAGTTGGCGACGTGCGGCCCACGGCACAAGTCGACGAAGGGGCCGCTCTTGTAAATGGAGAGGACCGGTTGAGCCGTGCGCTCGCCGTACTCATCCGTGCCGCGCTCCAGGATGTCCGCGATCAGTTCCAGCTTGTAGGGCTGATCGGCAAACAGCTTGCGCGCCTCGTCCGGGTCAATCTCCTGGTAGATGAAGTCGTGGTGCTCGGCGATCAGCTCGCGCATCCGCGCCTCAATCTTCTCCAAGTCGTCCATGGTCAGCGGGCGGGGCAAATCGAAGTCGTAGTAGAAGCCATCCTCAATGGGCGGGCCGATGGCGACTTTCCCTTCGGGGAACATTTCCAACACCGCGGCAGCCATCAAGTGCGCCGCCGAGTGGCGGATACGATACAACTGACTTTCACGATACTCAGCATCCATGATGTACCTCCTGAAAATAATCTAACGAAGAAACTGGTTAGTGCCAAACGAAAAGTGCCCCGCATCCTCTTGGGACGCGGGGCACCACGTGGTTCCACCCAAGTTCCGGCGTCAACCGGCACTCTGACGGCGATAACGGGCCGACCCGTGAATCTTTACTAGATACCTCGTTCCAGATTCCGCTCGCGGGGGGTTTTCTCCGGCTTCCGGTGAAGGCGGCTTGCAGTCCACGACCGCCTCTCCCTGACACGTTCCGCACGGGTACTCGTCCCGCTCCACGCTTTGGCTTGTTCAATTGCACGCATTATAGTCACAACAGGGCGGCGTGTCAAGGAGCGGGGTGATTTTTCTCACCGCGAGAGGGGCGGAGCACGCGGAGGGAAACCGGCTCAAGGTCAATCCGCCGTTGCTCAAGGTGAGGGATGACGCTCAACGGGCGGTTAGTTCACCGCGAGAGGGGCGGAAGGCGCAGCATTCTTTCTCTCTGCGTGCTCTGTGTCTCTTGCGGTGAAAGGTTACATTGCGGTCGGTTCAGCGCGCTCTTTCCCACACCACCCGGCCTTGCTTCACCACGGTGAGCACGGGGTTATCGCCGAAGCGGTAGCCGAGATGGCGATAGTCGGGCATGTCCAGGATCAGCAGGTCGCCATCGTAGCCGGGGGAAAGGCTGCCCACTTTGTGGCCCAGTCCGACGGCGAAGGCCGCGTTCAGCGTGGCGGCGGCGAGTGCCTGACGAGGCGTCAGGCGCAGATAGCGGCAGGCCAGCGCGATGGCGAAGGGCATGGAGTGGCACCAGGCGGTGCCGGGGTTACAGTCCGTCGCCAGGGCTAACGCTCCGCCCGCGGCGAGGATCGCTTGTGCCGGGGTGTAGTCACACTGCCCCAGGCCGAAGGGCGTGCAAGGCAGCGAGACGGCGATGGTCTCCGAGTTTCCCAGCGCGGCGATGTCCTCCGGCGGCGTGGTGACGAGGTGATCCGCCGAGGTCGCGCCCAGTTCCACGGCCAGGCGCGTCCCACCCAGCGGCGCGAACTCGTCCACGTGGACTTTGAGCGGGAAGCCGAGGGATTTCGCCGCCCGCAAGATGCGCTCCGTTTGGGATAGGTCAAACGCGCCCCGTTCACAAAACACGTCGCAGAACGGCGGGGCACTCAAGCCCAAGCGGCGGGATTTTTCCGCCACGGCGGGCAGCATTTCTTCAATCACCAGCGTGACGTAGGCTTCGGCCCGCCCCTGATACGAAGCGGGAATGGCGTGCGCCCCCAAAAACGTGGGCACGACCGTCAGCGGGTGCGTGCGACCGGCCATGACCACGGCCTCCAGCAAGCGCAACTCCGCCGCCGTCTCCAGCCCGTAGCCGGTCTTCACCTCGACGGTGGTCGCGCCGTGCGCCAGATGGCGATCCAGCCGCTGCTTGAGTTCGCGGATCAGTTGCGGCACGGAAACGGAGCGCGTAGCCCGCACGGTGGACATAATTCCGCCGCCGGCGGCCATAATTTCCATGTACGTGGCTCCGGCGATGCGCTGCTCGAACTCTGCGGCGCGGTCGCCGTGCCAAACCAAGTGCGTGTGCGGATCAACGAAGCCCGGCACGACCACTTTCCCCGCCGCGTCCAGCTCACGGCGTGCCCGCACCTGCGAGCGCACTTCCGCCGTGGGACCCACGGCGACAACCTGCCGCTCTTTGATCGCCACCGCGCCATCGGGGATGATGCCCAGTTCGCCGAGTTGCTCACCGCGCTGCGGCCCGCCGGCCGTTGGGGGAATCACGCACACTTGCGCGGCTGAGTGTACCAGCAGATCAACGTCCATAGCGAGCCTCCTGTCGTTAGCGGATCATTTACTGCCCGGCGGCGTGACGTACACGCCAACCTGGGCCTTCTGGCCTCCGGCGAGCACCCAAACGGTGCCCACGATGTTCCCGTCCTTGCGGGGCGTGGAGATGGTGAAGAAAACCGAATCGGCGGTCGGCCCGGCGACGACGTTATCCGGCGTGTTCCAAGCGTAGGTGTAGACGCAACTTCCGCCGTGGCCGCGAGCGAACACCTTGACCGTCCAGCCACCGGAGATTGAGTACTGTTTTTCCACCGGCCAGGCTTCCACCCACAAATCCTCCGGAGCGCAGGCGACGGTCGGCGTGGCCTGTGGGGTG
>WFQZ01000014.1 GCA_015486785.1 Thermoflexales bacterium | reverse complement strand
GGTATCCGATCATGGTGCTGTGGTTTGAGTTCGTGCTTCTGTTCTGGCTGGGCTACGCGCTGGCCGGACGGGCCGGGGCTTTGCTGGTGGCGTTACCGGCGCAGGTATTCCTTTGGGGCGGGTTGTATTTCTTTTCCGCGTATGCGCTGCCTTTCAAATCTCCTCGGCCTCACTTGAAGTTGTGGCCTGATTTTGCCTTGTGGCTTGCCTTCGATGTGGCGGCTATGATCATCATCGGAGGCGGTTACCTGTTGGGCGGTGCCTTGGGCGGGTTTGTGGGGGCGATTCTGGCCTTGGGTGGGTTTATGGGCGTGGTGATCTGGCACACACGCGCGGTCGATGATCGCCACCAGTTGCGTCAGGCCTTCCGCAGCCTGTTGTCCTTTAATCTGGGCACCAACTTTCCCTACTATGTGATTGATGATTGGCGCACCAACAAAACCGTGGGGCAGATTCGCCCGCAGCCAAGAATCCCCGGTAATCCCTTCCTGCAATTTTTCTCCGGCCCCGGCATTGTGCTCAACGATTGCAATCACGTGTCGGTCACCTCGGATGGGTTTAAGTTGGAGGTTCATCCACCGGGGGTGAGTTTTTATGGCCCGCTCCACGTCTTCCTGGCCGATCTGGACCTGCGCCCGCAGCATCGCGGCATCACGGTGGAGGCCGAGACCAAAGACGGGATCAAGGTCAGCGTGTTCTCCGTGATGCCTAACCGTGTTCCCACCGGCGGGCAGAAGCCTGAATTGGGGAAGCCGTTCCCCTATGATGAAGATGCGGTCAGGAAAATCGTTACCGATTATCAGCTCCTTGATCATAAATTCTGGCGGGATAAGAATCAGCAGGCCATTGAGGAGATCAAGCCGGTGCCTTGGCAAGAGACTGTGTTGACGGTCGCGCCATCGCTCCTCAAGGAGATCATCGCCAACTACACGTGCAATGAGTTGCACATGTCCCACCCCGGCTGGACGCGCGATACCTCCGCCACGCGCCGTGCCGTGGATGAAGTGCCCGATCTCCCGCCGCAGCGCACGGAGTTAAAGCGTCTCCAGGAGTTCCTCGCGCATCACTTCGGATTGGAAGACTTACGCGAGATCGCTTTTGATGTGGGGGCAAGCTACCGTGTGTTTGGGTACGAGTCCAAGGAAGCGTTGGCTCAGGCCTTGGTGGCGGAATCTAGCTCGGAGGCGCGGTTGAGTTGCCTCCTGGACGAGATCCGCGAGAAGCAGACAACGCCTTACCTGACGCGGCTGTTCCCCAATCTGAAACGTTGCGAACCGGCCCAAAAGCTCCAACTGACGCTCCCGCGCAATGAGTCCACGCAGACCTTCAATGTGGAGGTGTTGCCCCGCGCCTTAGCCGCGCAACTCGGCGTCCGGCCGCAGCAAATCACCGTGATGGGGGCGGTATTGGATGAAGATTCCCTGCGGATTCTTGTCGGGGTATGGGAAACGGGCCAGTTGACGGCGCAATCGTCGCAGATAGAGATACAGGCCTTTTCCGAGTTGAAGATCACCGAGCGGCGAGCCTGGAAATTCGCGGTCACGAAACATCCGCCATCTATGGAAGACTCCGGGAATCAGTTGCGTCCGACCATCCATTGGGCCGATGCGATGCCCCGTGACCCACGGGTGGAGATCGCCGGGGCCTTCTCGCGCCGTTTGCGCGAGGTGATGCCGGCATACGGCATTGAGATGGTCGGCGGCGGGATCAGCAACATCGTTGTGCCGCCGGAAATCATTGAGCAGCGGGTGAGAAACTGGGAAGCAGACCGCGAGCATGACATAGATGCCATCGTGGGGCGCACCCAAGCGGAAATCGTGCGGCAATTTGAGCGCGTCCGTGGAGAAATGCGCTTGGAATTGATCAACGAGCTGCTGGAGATCATGCAACATCACGATGTGCCCAAAGAAGTGTTGGCCGGGATGCTGTTCGATGCCGTGGGAGCCGGGCAGTACTTGGACGACTCCTCCATCCCGACGGAAGACGCGCAACGGATTCGCTCGCTCTTGCAGAGCGGGGGCTTTTAGGTGGAGGCTGAGTTATGAACCCCAAAACATTCTTTCCCCATTGGCTTAGGATCTTCGGGGCTTTGGCCCTTGTAGCAGCTTTGTTGGGATTCGGTGCTTGGCTCGCGATTCTTGAGGCGGGAACTTCCCTCGGCGGCGTTATCCCTTTGACGTTGTTGGCGCTATTCCCTTTGGGGCTGGCGGCGTGGGCTTTTGCCCGTTTTGTGCATGCC
>WFQZ01000013.1 GCA_015486785.1 Thermoflexales bacterium | reverse complement strand
TCGCCAAGCTCATCACGTTGATGGTGCCGGTGGTGTGCTGGGTGATGCCCATCGCCCAGAAGACTGCCGCCGGATGATTTTCGTGCAGCAACCGCGCGGCTTCCTTGATCTTTTCGGCGGGTACGGTGGTGATTTCCTCCGTCAGCTCCGGTGTGTACTTCATCATCACTTCACGGAAGGCCTCGAAGTTCTCGGTGCGCTCGGCGATGAAGGCCTCGTCCGCCCAGCCGTTGACGATGATCTCGCGCATAATGCCGTTGAACAAGGCGACATCGGTGCCGGGGCGTTGCTGAAGGTGCAAGGTCGCCAGGTTGGCGATGTCGATCTTGCGCGGATCGGCGACGATGAGCTTCGCGCCGCGCTCGCGGATGGCCTTGCGGATCTTCGTCCCGATGACCGGATGCTGCTCGGTGGTGTTGGAGCCGGTGATGAAGAACAACTGCGCTTGCGAGGTGGTATCTTCAATGGTGTTGGTCATCGCGCCGCTGCCCAGGGTGTAGGCCAGCCCGGTGACGGTGGAGGCATGGCACAAACGGGCGCAGTGATCCACGCTGTTGGTCTTGCCTACAGCCCGCGCGAGCTTCTGCATCAAGTAGTTCTCCTCGTTGGTGCATTTGGCCGAGGAGAAGTAGGCCACGCTATCCGGCCCGTGAGTATCACGGTGATAGGCCAGCTTTTGCGCCACCAAGTCCAACGCCTCATCCCACGAAGCCTCACGGAAGCCGGGGTATTTGCCGTCGGTGACGCTCTCGTCGCGGATGAGCGGAGTGGTCAACCGCTCCTCGCTCTGGATGAAGTCCCAGCCGTAACGGCCCTTGACACACAACGCCATCCCGTTGACCGGCGCGTCCGGGGCCGAGGTGACGCGGGTGATCTTGCCCGTCTGGCGGTTCACGTTGAAGTCGAACTGGCATCCCACACCGCAGAAGGTGCAGGTGGTGCGGACTTTCTCCTGCTGCGTGGCCCGCCCCCATCCCTGGGAGGGCTTATCGAACAGTGCGCCCACCGGGCAATAAGCCACACAGTTGCCGCAAGATTCACAATCGGCCTCCTGGAGCGTCTGCCCCGCGCCCGGCACGATCAGCGTATCAAAACCGCGCTGCGAGAAATTCCACACGTCGCGGTTTTGGACCTCGGCGCAGACCCGCACACAGCGACCACAGAGGATACACTTGTTCATATCCACCATGATCACCGGGCTGGGGTCTGAATCCACCGGGTAAGCATGACGTTTGCCGCTGTGCTCCGGCCATGGCACTTGATACTCGTAGACCAGCTTCTGCAATTCGCAATCGCCATCTACTTCGCAGGTCATACACTCGTTAGGGTGATCGGTGAGCAGCATGGAGAGCACGAACTTGCGCAGCTCGGTCACTTCCTCGGTGGATGTGTGCACGACCATGCCATCAGCCGCCGGCAAAGTGCAAGAGGTGGTCGGCCCGCGACCGCCTTCCACTTCCACCAGACACATCCGGCACGCGCCGGTAGGCGTCAAGTCGGCGTGGTGGCACAGCGTGGGGATGTAGATTCCGGCTTGCTGCGCCGCTTCCAATACGGTTGTTCCCTGAGGAACACTTACTTCCTTTCCATCAATGGTGAGATGAATCAAATCAGACATCTTGTTCTCCTCAAAGTTCAGCCTGGTGCTGTTACAGATAGCCTCGCCGGACGATCACCTCCGGCGGTTCGGTTTTCATCGGACATACGCCGGTAGGACACGACCCTTGAGCATGCGCTTCGAATTCCTCGCGGAAGGAGCGCAGCGCGGTAAGAATTGAAACCGGTGCGCCTTGCCCCAATCCACAGAACGAGGTCTTGGCAACCGCTTGCGCCATTTCTTCCAGCATGGAGACATCCTCCAGGGAGGCTTGCCCATGACGCAGCCGATTCAACAACTCGCTCATGCGCAGCGTGCCGATGCGACACGGCGTACATTTGCCACACGATTCAGTTTCGAAGAAACGCATCACCACGTAGGCGATGTCTACAATGCACTTGTTGACGTTGCAGATCAGCAAGGCCCCGCTGCCCAGCGATGCGCCATGCTCGCGCATCGTGGCGTAGTCCATCGGCACATCGAGCAGTTCGGGGGCGATGATGCTGCCTGCCGACCCGCCGGTCTGGGCGCACTTGAAGGGGACATCGTCCCGCATCCCGCCGCCGTAGGCCGCGATGACTTCGCGCAGGGTGATGCCCATCGGGACTTCAATGAGGCCGGTGATGTTCACGTCCCCCAGCATGGTGTAGACTTTGGTGCCGGGGCTGCGCTCCGTGCCCAGCGACTTGAACCACGCTGCGCTGCGCAGGATGATGGGCGCGACATTGGCCAGCGTCTCCACGTTGTTGATCACCGTCGGCTGACCACGGAAGCCCACCACGGTGGGATACGGCGGGCGAACACGCGGGATGCCGCGTTTGCCTTCCAGACTTTCGAGCAAGGCGGTCTCTTCGCCGCACACGTAAGCTCCCGCGCCGCTGTGCAAGTGGATGTGGAACGAGAAGCCACTGTCCATAATGTTGTCGCCCAGCAGCCCCATCGCTTCGGCCTGCTGGATGGCCGTGAGCAGCCGTTCCTTCGCCAGCGCGTACTCGCCACGGACGTAAATCCAGCCTTCGTCCGCGCCCACGGCATAGCCCGCCAGAGCCATGCCTTCGAGAACCGCGTGCGGATCGCCCTCTAGAATCAAGCGATCCTTGAACGTGCCCGGCTCCGATTCGTCCGCGTTGCAGACGATGTACTTCTTGTCCGCCTGCTGCCCGGCGACGAAGCTCCACTTGAGACCGGTGGGGAATCCTGCCCCGCCGCGTCCCTGGAGCTTAGAATCTTTGATCGTTTGCAGCACTTCGGCGGGGGACATTTCGCTCAGGGCTTTGCCCAAGGCGAAGTAGCCATCGTAAGCGATGTACTCCTCAATGTCCGTCGGCTCAATGATGCCCGCGCGGCGCAACACCACCCGTTCTTGCCCCCGCAAGAGTCCTTCGCGGGCCGGAAGGCGGGCGATGACGCCGCTCAACACGTTCGGCGGGGCCAACAGCGATTCCGCAATCCGCCCCTTGTAGAGATGCTCCTCCACCAGATGAGGCACATCCTCCAGCCGCAGCGGGCCGTAGAGCGTGCCTTCCGGGTAGACAACGACCGCCGGCAGCACGTCGAGACGTCCCAGTTGCCCCACAAAGCCCACCTGGACTTCGTCCTCCAGCCCGTAAAAGGCCAACTCGGCCTCAATTGCCAGCTTGATCTCGTCGGCCCCCAGGGACATGCTCACCGGGTCGCCGGAGATCATCACTCGTGCTCGAATCATGCCGCACCTCCTGATGGCTCATCCCGATAGCGGGCCAGGATTTCGGGGATGCGCTCGGCAGTCACATGGCCGATCACCTCATCATCCACCACCACGACCGGGCCAACGGCGCACAACCCCAGGCAACTGGTGGCTTGAAGGGTCCATTGCCCATCGGGGGTTGTTTCGCCGAATTTGATCCCCAGCGCGTCTTGCAAAGCCTGCCACACTTCCTGCCCGCCGCGCAGGTGACAAGGCGCGTCCTCGCACATCTTGATCACGTGCTTCCCCGTGGGGCCGACGTTCAGCATGCTGTAGAAGGTAGCCACGCTGAAGACGTGACTTTGGGGCAAGTTAAGACGGCGGGCAACTTCGACAATTGTTTCCTGCGTCAGATAGCCCAATTGGGCATTGAGATCGCTAAGGATTTCGACTAAAGACTCCTGATTCGCCCCGTAGCGGGCGACAACTTCAGCGATTTGCTTGATACTTTCCTCGTTCATCGCCCCTCCTCATTCCACGTGAACCGCGCCGACCGGGCAGACTTGCTGGCAGATGCCGCAGCGAATACAAACGGTCGGGTCGATCACGTGCGGCTCACGCGCTTTGCCGGTGATCGCATCCACCGGACAGTTACGGGCACAGCGGGTACAGCCGATACATTCCTCGGCCTCGATGGTGTACTCAATGAGAGCACGGCAGACTTTGGCGGGGCATTTTTTGTCGTTGATGTGCGCCTCGTATTCCTCGCGGAAGAACTTGATGGTGCTGAGCACCGGATTGGGCGCACCTTGGCCCAGGCCACAGAGCGAGCCTTTCTTGATGTACTCGCCGAGCTTCTCCAGCCGCTCAATGTCGCCCGGCTGGCCCCGCCCCTCGGTGATGTCGGTCAAAATCTCCAGCATGCGGCGCGTGCCCACCCGGCAGGGCGTGCATTTGCCGCACGATTCGTCTTGCACGAACTCCATAAAGAAGCGGGCGATATCTACCATGCAGGTGTCTTCATCCATCACCACGAAGCCGCCCGATCCCATAATCGAGCCGACCGAAGCCAAGGTCTCGTAATCCACCGGCAGGTCAAGGAACTGTTCCGGGATACAGCCGCCCATCGGGCCGCCGGTCTGCACGGCCTTGAATTTCTTGTCGTCGAGGATGCCGCCGCCCACGTCGTACACCACCTCGCGGACGGTGATGCCCAACGGCACTTCAATCAGGCCGGTGCGCTTGACCTTTCCGGCGATGGCGAAGGTTTTGGTGCCTTTGCTCTTCTCCGTGCCCATCGAGGCGAACCACTGTCCGCCGCGCATGATGATCTGGGGCACGTTGGCGTATGTTTCCACGTTGTTGATGTTGGTCGGCTTGCCCCACAGGCCGGATACCGCCGGGAAAGGCGGGCGCGTGGTGGGCATGCCGCGTTCGCCCTCAATGGAGCGCATCAAGGCGGTCTCCTCACCGCAGACGAAGGCCCCGGCCCCCATCCGCACTTCCAAATCAAAGTCGAATCCGCTGCCGAAGATGTCTTTGCCCAACAGGCCGTACTCACGGGCTTGCTTGATCGCCACGCGCAGCGTGCGGATGGCAATCGGATACTCGGCCCGCACGTAGAAGTACCCTTGATGTGCGCCGATCACGTATGCGGCGATGATCATCCCCTCAATCACGGCATGGGGATCGCCTTCCAGCACGCGCCGATTCATAAACGCGCCTGGGTCGCCCTCATCCCCGTTACAGACGACGTACTTTTCATCCCCCGGACTGTTGCGGGCAAATTGCCACTTGAGCCAGGTGGGGAATCCCGCCCCGCCACGGCCCCGCAAGCCGGAGGCTTTCATCTCCGCGATGACTTCTTCAGGTTTCATCTCGGTGAGCACTTTGGCCAGGGCTTGGTAGCCGTCCTCGGCGATGTAGTCATCGATGTTTTCGGGGTCAATTTTGCCTACGTTGCGCAAAACGACCCGCACTTCCTTGGTGGACGGGGCCGGCAGCGGCTCGACTTGCGGCTCGCGGTAGCGCAGCGGCTCAACCGGACGCCCCTTGTACAAGTGTTCGGTGACGATAACTTCCGCATCCGCCGGCGTGACGTTGACATAATGCACGCCATCAGGGTAGACGGCAATTTCCACCGGCTGCTCCGGATGTCCCAGCGTGGATGCTTCCAAGACCTGGATTTCTTGATCCAGGTGCAACTCTTTGATCTTGCCCAGCAAAGCCTGTTCGACTGCGGGAGCTTTCTCCCCGGCACTGCCGACAAGAACTTGTGCGCGATAAGTCATGCTTCCTCCTCTGCTTGGGGCAAGCTATTTGACGATCCACTCAGCGACCGGTTCGCCACCCTGGATGTGCTTGGTGATCAGTTCCGGCACTCGCGCGGTATCGATCTTGCCATAGGTGACCAACTCCTCCGATCCCACCTGCACCTGGACGATTGGCTCGTACTCACACAAACCAATGCAGCCGGTCTGGGTGACGATCACATCCTCAATGTGACGCTGCTCCAACTCCTTGAGGATGGCGGTCATTGTGTCCCGTGCTCCGGCAGCAATGCCGCACGTCCCCATCCCAACGATGATCCGCGCACGAGCATTCTGCCCGCCCAACCGCTTGCGCTGAAGGGCACGTTCCTTGATCTTCTGTAGCTCTGCTAAACTCTTCATTCTTTATCCTCCTTTTTAACTGGTGAGACTTCCTCAACTATTGCCTGTTGGGAGTACAGCTCCCCGATGCCCGTTTCCAGCGTGTGACGTAAAAAGTGCAGCACCTCCGGATCGGAAAAGGGGACTTCCTCCCCCAAAATAGCGCGAATTTCGCGCGTGTCCAACGTGAATTCCCGCGCGTCAACCCGATGATGGTACACCACGTCCACTTGCGGGTATCCCACAATGAAGCACAAGATCGTCCCGGCCAGGTCGCCCAGCGGGGGACGATCAATGTGACTGCGGCGGAACTCCGCCACCACGGTCGTACCCTTTCCCACTTGGGAGCGGATTTCAAATCGCCCGGCGCACATCTCCGCCGCCTGCTTGAGAAACGGAATCCCCAGCCCCACCGGTCGGGTGGCGCGAGTCGTCACCCAGGGACTGGTCACGAGGCGCAACATTGACTCGTCCATGCCTTTCCCGTTGTCCTGCACCGTGATGGTCAACCGGTCTGCCGGGGTCTCTTCATAGATGTCAATGTGCAAAAGCGTTGCGCCCGCCGTCACTCCATTCTCGGCGATGTCCAAAATGTGCTGCGAAAGCTCCCGAAAAATGGTCATTTGTACTTGCGCAAAGTCTTAGCCACGTTCTGCGGCTTCATCCGCCCGATGATGTCATCGTCAATCATCACCACCGGAGCTTGGGAGCACGCGCCCACGCAGCGGCACACCTCCAGTGTGAATTGCTGATCCTCCGTGGTCTCACCGACCTTGATCCCCAGCACTTGCTGATACTTCTCGATCAGGCTGGGGCCGCCACGCACATAACACGCCGTCCCCAAGCACACGTTGATCTTGTGCTGCCCGATGGGCGCCATGCGGAAGAAGGAATAAAACGTCAACACGCCGTATATGTGGCTCAACGGCACGCGCATCTCCTGCGACAGATACTGCTGCATCGCCGGGGAGACGTACCCCAAACGTTCCTGCGTCAAGGTGAGCACGAGCATCGTCGCACCGGACTTGTCGCGGTTCTCGGCCAAAATCTCATCCAAGACGGCCTTCTGCTCTAAAGTCAGTTCCTCTTGAGTTGCTACGGTCATACTTTTTCACCTCATTTCATAGATAAACTGCGCCGGGCAAAACGGAAACCCCTGTTGGCGCACCAGGTATGGCAAACCACCGACTATTCGGAAACGGTCACGATATGAGGTTCTGCCGCCGAGGGCCACAACTATGAGCGACAGTGCAAACCTAAAAATTCCCCAACCCCACACGGTCAATTTCAAACTTCGTGGGACAATTCCCGTGCGGCGAAATGCGCAAGTCGGGGAACAAGTCACGGAAGTCGTAGGGCGACGACAAATCCTTCTGCAACACGAGTTGTATCTCGGTGAGCAAGCTCGTGCCGTCCACGGAACGGCAGCGCAAGGTCAAATAGTTCGCCGCACCCGCGCCAAACTCCTGCTCAAACCGAGCCAGCACCTCACTGCGCGAAACAGTCTGCCCTACGTGCTCGGCGATGTAATGATTGAACGAAGTTTGGGCGAAGAGCGAGACCAGATGATCGGCCAGCGCAAAATAATCCTCCGGCGACATACCGGTACACACGCCGTGCTTGTACCATTCGTGGTTCTGCAAGCAGGAAGCCGTCCCCGGCATGTACGTGCTCAAGTCCAACGCCGTGGCCGAGGACAAATCCAACGGCGGCATGCCGCACCATTGCCCGGCCTTATCCTGGGCCACCACATCCGACGACAGATCACAGTATCCAAAGCGGTGGTTGGGATCGTTCAACACGTTCGGCCAGAGGCCGTGCAAGGCGAAATTCTGCGCATCAAAGCGATCTGCGGTTTGAGTAGCACACTCTTCTTTGCCCGGTTTAGTTTCGCAGAACGCGGGCTGCCAGCTCAAGGCCAACACGTAGTAATCAAAGTCGCCATCCGCCCCACGCCACGCGGGCACAGGCGTGTTCGCTTCGGACGAGGGTTCGGTGGGAACAGCGGTGGCCGTCGGCGGGAGCGGCGTCTCTGTGGGGACAACGGTGGCCGTCGGCGGAAGTGGCGTCTCTGTGGGGACAACAGTCACGGGAGGCGTCTCCGCCGTAGGCCAGATCACCGAGATGCCCCACACCAGCAATGCCAGCAACAATCCCACCAACCACGAAATTACTCTTGAACGTTGTGAGCCACGTCGTGCCATACGGCCTCCCTGAAAGTCATTACCCACATTATAACCGTTCACCAAGCTGCGCTTAGTGACATTGCTCATCCTTTTACGTGAAGGCTCTCCGTGAGAAAGCCGCGCTTTTTCTCACCACGCCGCGCGTCTGCTTAAAAAAGTAAATCGGCGTTTGACAAATTCGGCGATTCAGCCTAAAATCTAATTCATCCAACCCAGGGGGAACTTTATGCAGGATACGAGACAGCAAATATTGGAGATATTGCGCCGCAAACACGAGGTGACAGTACAAGAATTGAGTCAGTGGCTAGGGCTGACCACCGTCACAGTGCGCCACCACCTGGAAATCCTACGGGCTGAGGGCTACGTCACCCGCCCCGAAGTTCAACGATCCAGCCATCCGGGGCGACCGCGCCACGTGTACCGCCTCACCTCCACCGCAGCGGACTTGTTCCCCAACAATTACAGCGGCTTGATGGACGCGCTGCTCGCAGCGATCAAGTCGCAACTTCCGGCGGAGCAACAGGCACAGATATTCGGGAAAGTCGCCGAACTCCTGGCCGCCGAGGCCGGATCACTGCCGATGGATCACACAGAACGGCTGAACTACATCATTGAGTTCCTCAACCGCCATGGCTTCACCGCCCATCTGGAAACTTCCGCCGACGGGGAACACATGATGATTTGCGTGAACAACTGCCCCTATCACTACGTGGCGATGAAGCATCCGGAAATCTGCCAAGTGGATCAAATGACCATCCAGCGGCTTACCGGCGGACGACTGATCCACAAACGCTCACCGCACGCCTACCACGGGGAAACGTGCTGCTACGAAGTGCATTGGTACGATTACGACTAACGCACCGCGACGCGCGTCAGCACGACGCTCGTTTGGGGCATCTGCCCCGCTTCCCAGGTGATCGGCAGATGGCGCAACTGCCCGCGCTCATCCTGCCGGTAGAGCGTGAGCTGCAAGTCGTAGACGCCGGGCACCGCTTGCGGCGCGATCTCCAAACGGCGATGCTCCACAATCTGCTGCCCCTTCCGCCAAGATGAGGTGGGAGCCGCTCCCCCCAGCGGCCATGAATCCAACTGCGCGGCCTTGTGCCATTGCGAATCAATCAACTGCACCGAGATCGTGTAGTCGGCGTCCGGCGGAGCATCACAGGCCCAGATCAGCGTCACCGTCAACACCTCGCCGGCGGAAACCTGCACCGAGCTGAGATCGTATCCCGCCAGCCGGATAGCATCCCCAAAGCGCAAGGTCTGCGGATTGGGCAGCTTCCCCGGAGCAGCGAGCAGCTCAATCCGCCCGAAGCGCACCGCATCGCCCAAATCGCCTGACGCATCCCGCGCCGGAAGCCGCCTTTGCGCATCGTACAGCCCCACGGAAAAAGTCAGCTCATCGGGCGCGAACGCCAGCGGCGGGACGGCAAGCTGCACCGTCTCCGACCACGTTTCCCCCGGAGGCAGCCACATCGTTGAACGCAGCCCCCGTCCGGGGAACGTATCGCGCTGCGCCACAATGCGATCCGCCCGGCCCAGCAGATGCACGAAGATCGACGTATCATCCGCCGTGGGGGCCAAAGCCTCCCAAAACAGCGTGACAGACATGCTCTCGCCGGGGCGCACCGCCGCCGTGTGGAGGGTGTAACCGCGCAAGCGCAGCGCATGATCAAAATCAACATTGAGGGACGTTTGCGGAGCCGCGTCAGAAGGCGGCGGCGGAGTGTAAGCCGGCGCGATCCACGCCCACGGGGTCAGCAAGCTCAAGCCCGCCAGCAGGGTCACGAACGACGCGACGACCCAACGGCGCAAGGGCGGCCAAATCACGCCCCACGCGCTCAGCCCCAGCACCAGCGCGAGTGACCACAGCGGCAGCGCGGAGAAAATCAGCCGCCCTTGGGATGACCACGTCACCGTAGCCCAGCGAATCCACGAGACGAAGACCGCCAGCGGCCACAGCCACGCCAGCACCCGCGCGACAAGCAGCGAGTCAGGGGAAGTCCACGTCTCGCGCCGCTGCGCCTTGATCCACGCGCCAAGACGCAACGCGCATCCGGCCACGGCCAGCACGGCGAAACTGTTGAGCGTGTGATAAGCCCACGCGGGCAAGGGGACGTTCAGCCCGCCGAAGTTGCCCCAGTAGCCTGCCGCAAACGCAAATCGCTCCGCCCACAACTGCGCCAGGTTCGCCGGAACGTCCCGCGTCCCCAAGACGGCGTAAAAAGCGTTCAACCCCAGCCAATCGCCGTAAAGCCGCTCGTTGCGCACAAACCACCAGCCAGCCACCAGCAAGATCGGGATTCCCAGCAGCAGCGAAGTCCGCACGAGCTGAGCGATCCGCTCGCGCCACGTGTGCCCCACGCGCAGCGCGTTCCACAGCAAGGCCGCCGCCACCAGCGGCAAAATCCCCAACCCGCTGGCCTTGGTCAGGACCGCAGCCCCGGCGATCAAGCCCAGGCGGACGAACGGCCACCGCGCAGCGGTCGGATGCTTCACCAAGCGCACCGTCCACAGCAGCGTCAGCGTACAGAGCGGCACGATCAGCGCGTCGTTATTCACCGAGGCACTGATGAAGATAAACATCGGCGTAAACGCTTGCACAGCGGCAGCAGTCAACGCCAGCCATTCCGTCCGGGGGAACAATTCGCGCGTCAAGGCCCAGGTCAGATAGACCGCCCACGTCCCTAGGAGCACCGAGAGCAAACGCACCAGATGCACCGCCAGCACCGTTCCGCGCCAAGGGAAGGACTCCAGCGCGGGATTATGCACCACCAGATTGACATTGCTCCGGTCGGGCATCACCACGCCGGCGGCGACGTGGGGATTGAGATGCCGCACCTCCTCCAGGTCATCCCCTGGAATCGGCCAGGTAAGCGCGGCCCCCAGGAAGTAGTAAAGCGGGGGCTGACTGCCCTCCTGTCGCCACGGGCCGCTGGATTCCCCCGGCGTGAGCGGCTGCACCGGCAGCTTGCCGGTACGCACGATCTGCCAAATCACCGGGTAGTGCCAAAGCTCATCCGAGGCCTCAAAGATCGGCGTCACCACGCTGTACGTTGTCCCCAGCAGCGCGAAGGCAGCCAGCAACAGAAACAACAATCGCGGGGGGCGGGACAT
>WFQZ01000012.1 GCA_015486785.1 Thermoflexales bacterium | reverse complement strand
TCAGATGTGTATAAGAGACAGGGCCAGCAGCGCGAGCGCATCGGCGGTGCGCCAAGCGGCACTCTCGCCGCAGCGCACCGTCACCGTGTGCCGTCCCGCCGGGACGGGGAAACGCAGCACGCCCGTTTGCGCCTCGGTCATCGGGGACACGGGCCGCCCGTCCACCCGCACTTGCCAGCAGGGAAAAGCAAACACGCGCCAGCGTCCCAGGAACGGGGCCGTGGCGGCGAGCGTCACTTGGCCGCCCAACAGCGTCTCGCGGCGGGCGAGGAGTTGGCTGCCGGGGGGCAAACGGCTCTCGTCAAAGCGGGGCGGGGTCTGCCCCTGGAGCACCGCTTGCGGCACCGGATCATCCCACGGCGGCAGGGACTTCACGGCCAGCGGCAGCAGCTCTCCGCCGGCGGTGGTGCCGATCACGTCAAATTGGCGTTCCCAGCGCAAGGCCCCGGCGGGCGTGAGCGGCGCGGGCGGCTCCGCGCGGGGCGGATAGAGCCAGCCCCACGCCGCGAGCACCACGACCGCCGTCGCGCCCCCCAGCATCCAGCCGGAGCGGGGACGCGCGTCCAGCCAGGCCCAGGCGGCCCCGGCGAGCATCGCCAGCGACAGCACCGCCGGTTCTTGGAAGCGCCAGGGGAATTGAAACGCCGCCAGCAGCGGCAGCGCGTCCCACAGCATCCGCGAGGCCGCCGTCGCCAGCCAGAGCGTCCCGCCGCCCGCCACGGCCAACAGCCACAGCCAACGCCGCTCGGCAGGGGCGCGAGTGCGCCAGGTCGCCAGTCCCGCCGCCGCGCCCAGCAGCAGCCACAATCCCACGCCCCGCGCGGGCCAGTCATTGAGCAAACGCGGGTCGGCGCGGCGCGGCAGGGCCAACAACTGCTCCCATGGCAAAAAGTTGTACTCGTAGCGGAAAACCCAACCCATCGTGGCGCGGAACAATTGCACGTGCGCCCGTTCCATCAGCCCCGGCAGCCAGACGAACGACGCGCCCAGCACGGCCAACGTCAGCCCGACGAGGCTGCGGCGCACGTGGCGCGTTCCCAACGCGCCCAGGACGAAGAGCGGCGCGAACAGGTACAGCGAAACCGGATGGGCCAGCGTCAGCCCCACGAGCGATCCGGCCTCCACGGCCAGCCCGTACCGCGCTCCGCGATCCCAGCGCAGCATGCCCCACAGCACCAGCGGGGCGAACAGCCAGGCGACCGTCTCCGAGAGGCTGGCGCGATAGTACACCACGTACAGATGATACGGCGCGAAGAGGTACAGCACCGCCGCGCCCCACGCGCCCGCCGTGCCCCACAGTTCCCGTGCCGCCAGGTAACAGGTGATCCCCGAAGCGAGCAGCCCCAGCAGGATGACGCCGTTGAACGACACGACCCACGGGAGATGCGCCAGGTGCAGCAAGGCCACCAGCATGGCCGACAGCGGGCCTTGGAACACGAACAAGGGGTAGCCGTAGCCTCGCGCCAGCAGCGGCGACCAGCGCAGCAGCCAATGTCCGGCCCGCAACAACTGTTCCGCCGAAACGGCCCGCCAGAGGTGATGGGTCACATCGTAGCCGCCGATCACCCGGTGGGCGGAAAGCAGCGGCGATCCGGCCAGCAAGCCCAGCAGCAGCAACGCCGCCCACGGCGGAAAGGGGAATTTGCGCTTCAAGCGGCCTCCATCAGCCGAGCAGGGCTTTTTGGTGCGCTTTTTCCGAGGTGCGGGCGACCATACCGACACGCAACAGCCGTTCCAAGAGCAGGTTATCCAGCACCGCCTTATCCTGGGTGGAAACCAAGGCTTCCTCGTGCGCCCGCGCCAGCACGTAAGGGTAGCCGTTGAGCGGGCGGGCTTGGTGCAGCAAGGTGAGGTGCAGCGTCTCGTCCAGCGCAGGGGTCGTGGCCCAGGCGGGGACTTCCACCCGCGCGATGGCCGTCCCCACGTTGAGGTAACAGAACCAGATCGGATGGCCGCCTTGCTCGTGCGCCTGGCCGACGGGGGAATGCCGCAGGAACCAGGTGGAACGTTCCCCCGGCGCGAGCAGGTGCGCCATCAGCTCCGCGTCACGCAGCAGGCGCAGGGGATTGGGGGGCAAGTCGCCGTCCCACTGCTCGCGGAGCAGGTGCGCGGCCCACAGCAAGTCCACCACGTAGCGTCCGCCGGGGCGATCCACGTAGCCCACGGGAACGGCATGGCTTTCCCGCAGCCGGGAAAAGGCGCCCAGGTAAGCCTGCAAGGCTTGCCGTTCGGCCAGGCTGCGCGTGCCGTAAGGCCACAGCAGCGGCCCGTCGGTGAGGGCGAAGGTGACGGCGGGCGCGGCGGCGGGCGTTTCCTGCGCCAGACGCGCCAGGAAGGTCAGCTCCCGCACCAGGCGGAACATCCCCACCCGCGCGGCGGAGATCAAGTAGCCGCGCTCATCGTACAACTCCCGCTCCGTGAAGTGCAATGTGACATCGGCGCGGGGCGTCGGGGTGCTGCCGTCATAGCGGAAGATCAACGCGCCCACTTGGATGAGGTAGTAGAGCAATGCCGCGTGCCGGTCGGGGAAAATCTGCGATCCGTCCACGCCGATGAGCACCGTCCCGGTGGGCGGCTCTTCCGCCGTCGCTTGGAACGTCGTGGTCAAGGGGCGGTCGGAGGCCGGGAACGCCCCTTCCCAGGGATGCCCCTCGCGTTCCAGCCGCGCCAGCGACTCCCGCAACTCCGCCGGCGGGGGAAGCTGCTCCCACCACGGCAAGGCCTGCGCCAGTTCCTGCTCGCGCCGCCGGTGCTGGCTCACCGCGAACGCACCAAAAACCTCTGTCGTCTTCCGCAACTCAGCAATACGCAACATCGCATCCCTCCGCCAGCATTATAACCGAAAGCGCAGCGGTTCACTGTGGAGCATTCACCGCGAGAGTCGCGGAGGAAGAACAGGTGCGACGCACTTTCGAAGTGCGTCGCACTATGCAAGGGGTGCTTTTCACCATATCCCCGGCAACAGTGCCTTACGCCGGGGCGGGTAATCCGCAAAGTGTTCCCGATACCATTTGTGGTGCATCCAAGCCCGTGGGGCCAGGTTCGCTATCGTCCACGCGGCGAATACGGCTCCGGCTGCCGACCATGTCGCTATCGCCCAACCGATCCAAAGTGTGATCTCGCCCAGGTAATTGGGACAGGATACCCAGCGATACAATCCGCCTTGGGGAATCCCGTATTGGCCGTGGTTCGTTTCACGCAGCTTGTGCAACACGCTATCCGAGGTTCGGTTTACCACGTAGCCGACGACGAAGAGCACGCTGCCTATCCAAAAACGCCCGTCCTTCATCCAAGCGCGGGGATAGCCGCCGGAGAGTTGAAACAGGTAATAGCCGTTCAAGTAGCCGTTCATCGTGTTGAACAAGAATCCCATCACCACGACAATCCAGGGCATCCTTTTTGAGCTTTTCCGATGCAGAAACGGGTAAATGAACGCCCGATGTATGTAGTGGGACAGCCACAGCAGCAGGAACACTATCGCGGTGATGTCGTGATACGAGCCGATGAGGAACATCCCGCCGAAGACAAAAACCGCCGGTGATTCCATAAGCAGCCAGCCCCAGGAATCCGGAATGGATCGGCGTGATTTCCGGGTGTGGCGTCCGTAGGGCGCAGGGATGAAGAAGAGGATGGCAAAAACGATGAGCGCCAGGATGAACCAAACAGTGATAACGTCATTGAAGATGGTTTGTTCGCGCATTGTATCCCCCCACAATATGATTAGGATTGCCGCCCGTCGTTGCACCGGACGAGGTGGTAAGTTTGTAACTGCTCATCGCTGCCGGGGACTTGACCCCCCTTCCAATTTTACCACCGAGCTTGCCAAGATGCAGCACACCCGAATGGCCTAGGGGCACGCCCAAATGGCTTAAGGGCATGCCCAAATAGCTTAAGGGCATGCCAGAACGGCTTAAGGGCACGCCCAAATGGTTTAAGGGCACACCCGAATGGCTTAGGGGCACGCCCAAATGGTTTAAGAGCACGCCCGAACGGCTTAAGGGCACGCCCAAATGGCTTAAGGGCACGCGCGGAGGATTAGAGAGCATTCCCGCGAGAATCGCGGAGAACGCGGAGGAAGAACAGGTGCGACGCACTTTCGAAGTGCGTCGCACCTACGAGTCAAGCCGGACGAAACCGGCTCAAGGTCAATCCGCCGTTGCTCAAGGTGAGGGAAGACGGCTCAACGGGCGGTTGGTCATCTTGGCCGAGGAAGGTGCGGAGAGCGCGACAACGGCGGGGACACCTCCGGTACTACCAGAACAAATCCGAATGTGAACCGGTTCTGATGAGCACGATCTCGCTCTCGGTTAATTCATAGATCAACAGCCGGCGCCGTTATTTGCGGTTTCTGCCCAAAGTGATAATATGGAAATCGTTATGTGCATTTGTGCAAACAAGTTATGGATGGTCGCAGCGTATGAAACCCTCTGATTTTCACCCAGGCAGCGCAGGGCGTGTGCTCAAAACACCTCAAGGGCATTGGGCTTTTGTCCCGCATCCCTTGCCGCCCGTGATTCACTGGTCCGATGAGTTGATAGCTTCTTTATCCCAAGCGGACCGAGCGGTTGGCGAACTGACCGGTTGGGGGCATTTTGTCTCCAATCCGCATTTGCTCATCCACCCCTTTATTCGCCGCGAGGCGGTGTTTTCCTCCCGCATTGAAGGGACGCGCGCCTCGCTCTCTGATTTGTATGCTTACGAATCCGGGCAGTTGGCTCTTTTTGACCTACCGGACGATGTGCGGGAGGTTCATAACTACGTCCGGGCGTTGGAATATGGGCTGGAACGGATGGAGAGTTTGCCGCTCAGCCTGCGCTTGCTGCGGGAAATCCACGCGGTGCTCATGGAAAACGTGCGCGGCCAAGAGCGGACGCCGGGGGAGTTCCGACGCAGCCAGAACTGGATCGGCCCGCCCGGAGCGACGCTCAACGAAGCCTCTTTCGTCCCTCCGCCGGTAGACAAGATGTGGGAGGCACTTGACGCATTGGAGAAATTCATGCACATGCCGCATGACTTGCCGCCGCTGTTGCGCGTGGGATTGATTCATTACCAGTTCGAGGCGATTCACCCCTTTCTCGATGGCAATGGCCGGGTCGGACGGCTGCTGACCACCCTGCTACTTTGTGCCTGGGGAGTGTTGCCTGCGCCGCTGCTCTATCTCAGCCCGTATTTTGAGCGACGGCGTCAGTCCTACTACGATCTACTCCTAAACGTCAGCCAACGGGGCGATTGGGAAGCCTGGCTGATTTTCTTCCTGCAAGGTGTGGCGCACCAGGGAGGGGACGCCGTACAGCGCATCCGCGCTTTGCAGCAATTGCGGGAACGTTACCACAACTTGCTCCAGTCCACCCGCGCCGCCGCCCGCTTGTTGCAAGTGATTGATCTGCTCTTTGAACGCCCTTTCCTGCAAACCCGCCAGGTGGCGACGCAACTGGGGGTCAACTTTTCCACAGCTCAACGTTACGTGAATCGTCTGCTGGATGCTGGCATCCTCCGCGAGGCGACCGGCAAAACACGCAACCGAGTCTATCGGGCGGAGGAGATTCTACGCGCTGTGGCAGGGGATAGTGAAGAGTGAGACGATGGCCGCAGGGAGCATTCACCGCGAGAGTCGCGGAGGACGCGGAGAAAGAACAGGTGCGACGCACTTCCAAAGTGCGTCGCGCCTACGAGTCAAGCCGGACGAAACCGGATCAACGTTAATCCGCCGTTGCTCAACATCAATCCGCCGTTGCTCAACATCAATCCATCGTTGCTCAACGTCAATCCGTCGTTGCAGGACGTCAGGGAAGACAGCTCAACGTCAATCCGTCGTTGCTCAACGTCAATCCGTCGTTGCTCAACGTCAATCCGTCGTTGCAGAACGTGAGGGACGACAGCTCGGCGTTAATCCGTCGTTGTAGGACGTCAGGGAAGACAGCTCAACGTCAATCCGCC
>WFQZ01000011.1 GCA_015486785.1 Thermoflexales bacterium | reverse complement strand
GATCAACGGGGCGCGGAACAAAGCCCGGCGCACCTTACTGTTTGAGTACTTCATCTTTCCCTGAGCCAACTCGTTAAAACCACGCATCGCATCCTCCCTGCCTAAGTTTACGGAATAAGTTGCATTTGAGGCTGAGCCTCGCTTAGAATCTCGTAATGGGCCATCCCGCCGCAGAACCGCCCCACCAGCGATTGCACCGCTTCGCACACGGATACCACCTCATCGTGAGTCACCGGCGGTAAGCCGTCCACGTTGAACTCAATGTGCCTAGTTTCGGGCAAAGTGAGCGTGTGGATCGCCTGCCGCCACGTCCAACGGCGCGTGAGCACCACGTCGCCTTCCACGAAAATCACTTCGCCGGGCGCGGGATGCTCCATTTGATCGGAGCCGAGCGGCACGAAAGTTTCCTCCCCCGTGGCACGGCGCAACTCCAACGTCTGCGTCACCTCATCAAGCGCGTGCCCGCCGGTGGGCACAAGGTAACGCAGCGAAAGCAGATTCCCAATATCCACCAGCGCGTTGATCGTCGGGAGCGGCTTGCCGCGCAGCACCCGCCGCACCAGCGACTCAATGGAAGAGCGGAACTTGCTGGGCTTCGCGCCAAAAGCGCGGTAGGCTTCCCGCCAAGCTGCGATGCGCGGATGCGCGGTCAGCGAGTCCAGAGAGAGCGTCCGGCGGATTTCGGCCTCGGCCTCGCGCAACATCTGCACCAACTCCGGGGGCGAGTCGCCGTTCCGCACCTCGTTGATCACCACGACACCGCGTTCGTATCCCGGATACAAAGCAAAGATTTCCTCACGGATGACATACTCTACTGCCATACCAGCTCCTTTCGTCACAAGATAACTTTCCTAACGTGCATAACATCACCAAGACGCACATTTAGTATACTGCAAAGGATCGGGCTAGGCAACGCCCGCACTTTTGCAAGACGCTAACTTTGGATTATAGTCAGCCCACCCGATAGCGATGGAGAACCTATGGACATCCTCACCCAGGCATTCCAAGACATGCTGGTCGAATCCGCAAAAATACTGCCCAAAGTCATCGTCTCCGTCCTCGTGCTGGGGATAGGACTGCTGGGCACCGGGATCATCACCCGCATGGTCAAGAAACTGCTGACTCGGTACGAGGTTGAAGACGAGTTCGCCTTGCTGATCTCCTCACTCGTCCGCTGGAGCGGCTACGCCCTCAGCGTGATAGTAGCGTTGCAACAGGTAAACTTCAACGTCACCGCCTTTCTCACCGGCGTGGGCATCGCCGGATTCACCATCGGCTACGCGCTCCAGGATGTGAGCCAAAACCTGGTGGCCGGATTTCTGCTGTTGATTCAGCGGCCCTTTGAGCTGGAGGATGCGATCACCGTGGATGATTATTCCGGCACGGTGCAAACGGTGGATCTGCGCTTCACCGAGCTACGAGCCTTCGACGGAACAACGATTCTATTGCCCAACACCCTCGTCTTCACCAACCCGATCACCAACTACGGGCACACGGATCGCCTGCGGGTGAGCCTCTCCACCGGCATCGCCTACGGGAACGACTTGGAAGCCACCCGCTCGCTCATCCTGAACGCGCTCGCCACCATCCCCGGCTTGCGCAGCGACCCGGCCCCGGCACTGTACTTTGATGAGCTTGGCCCGCAACAGGTGAAATTCACGCTCTACTTCTGGATCGACCCGCAACAAACTTCCGTTTCGCAAGCCAAAGATGCCGCCATCGTGCGGATACATCAAGCGGCTATGGAGTGGACAACTTTAACTCAACAGGAGGACACATGAACATTCTAGTCACAGGCGGCGCGGGATACATCGGCAGCCATACGGTATTGGAGCTACTGCAAGCCGGACATCAAGTCGTCGTCGTAGATAACCTTTCCAACAGCAAAGAAGAAGCCCTGACGCGCGTGCAAGAGATCACCGGGCGGCACTTACGCTTCTATCGCGTGGACCTGCTGGATCGCCCCGCGCTGGAGCGCGTGTTTGACCGTGAGCCGATAGAGGCCGTCATTCACTTCGCCGGGCTTAAAGCCGTGGGCGAATCGGTACAACAGCCCTTGCGCTACTATCGCAACAACGTCACCGGCACGCTCACCCTGTGCGAGGTGATGCAAGCTCACGAAGTGAAAACTATGGTCTTCAGCTCCTCATGCACTGTCTACGGGACACCGCCATCTGTGCCGGTGCGAGAGGACATGCCCACCGGACATCCCACCAACCCTTACGGACGCACCAAACT
>WFQZ01000010.1 GCA_015486785.1 Thermoflexales bacterium | reverse complement strand
GTGTACACCTTGATGGGGCTGCTGCGGGGGTTGGCCTATCGCGGCGCGTGGGAGGCGGTGTTCGATTTCCTGGAAACCGAGGTGCAGCAACAAGCCTCGGTGCGCGACTATCTGGCCGGAGAGAAGGTGCTGCAAGGGTTTCTGCTGGCCTATCTGAACGTGGCGGATTATTACCTGACGTGGTCCGAGCGGGAATTGGGGGGCGGGTTCGCGGACATTTACTTGGAGCCGTTCCTGGCGAAGTATCGGGACCTCAAGTACGGCTATTTGATTGAGTTGAAGTACCTGAAGCGCGGAGCATACAGCGCGGCGCGGCTGACGGAGTTGGTGGCGGATGCGGCGGCTCAACTGCGGCGCTACGCCCAAGACGCGCGATTGGCGCGGGTGAAGGAACATGTGCAATTGAAGCTGTTGGTGCTGGTGTACCACGGCTGGGAGTTAGTGCATCGTGAAGAAATCCAGGCTTAAAGACTCGGCGGTGGAGTTCCCGCGCCAAGTGCGGCTCAAGCCACGGCGCGAGCGGTCGGTGCGGCGGCGTCATCCGTGGGTGTTTTCCGGGGCGATAGCCGAGGTGCGCGGTCGACCGTCGCCGGGCGAGACGGTCGCCGTGTGCGATG
The DNA here is from genome assembly GCA_015486785.1 of Thermoflexales bacterium. Classification (GTDB taxonomy): domain Bacteria; phylum Chloroflexota; class Anaerolineae; order B4-G1; family SLSP01; genus S014-19. Next base: position 11,314 of record WFQZ01000010.1, on the reverse strand, counting down.
CGCACGGGGAGTTTCTGGCTTGGGGGCAGTACAGCCCGCATTCCCAAATCCGCGTGCGATTGGTCTCCTGGCGGCGGGCGGATGCCGTGGACGCGCCGGATTTCTGGCGCGCGCGCATCCGCCGCGCGGTGGCCGCCCGTGCCCCGCTGCGGGCGGAGGGACACACCACGGCGTTCCGCCTGGTGCATGCCGAATCCGACGCTCTGCCCGGCCTGATCGCCGACCTGTACGGCGAGACGCTGGTGGTGCAATTCCTCACGCAGGGCGCGGAGCTGCGGCGTGAGTTGCTGGTCTCGCTGCTGGCGGAGGAAGTCCGGCCCCAAGCGGTCTACGAGCGCAGCGATGCCGACGTCCGCCGGAAGGAGGGGCTGGCGGCACGGAGCGGCCTGTTGCAAGGATCGCTGCCGCAGCCGCTGATTGTCGTGGAGAACGGATTGCGCTTCGCGGTGGACGTGCGTCAAGGGCACAAGACCGGCTTCTACCTGGATCAGCGCGAAAATCGCGCCCTGCTCCGCCGTTTTGTGACCCGGCGGGCACGGATGGGCGAGCCGCCCGACTTGCTCAACGTGTTTGCCTACACCGGCGGGTTCACGCTGGCCGCGTTGGCCGGCGGCGCGACCTCCGCGATCAACGTGGACACTTCGGCGGAAGCTCTCCGCCGGGGGCGCGAGAATCTGTCGCGCAACGGATTCGACGGGGCGCAGGTGGAAGACCGCGTCGGCGATGCCTTCCAACTCCTGCGCCAGATGCGCCGGCAGGAGCGGCGTTTTGACCTCATCGTGCTCGACCCGCCCAAGTTTGCCTTCACCCGCCGCGACGTGCAACGTGCCGCGCGGGGCTACAAGGACATCAACTTGCAAGCGTTTCACTTGCTGCGCCCCGGCGGGCTGCTGTTCACCTTCTCCTGCTCCGGGCTGATCTCGCCCGACCTGTTCCAGAAGATCGTCTTTGGCGCCGCGCTGGATGCCGGACGCGAGGCGCGCATCATCGCCCCGCTGGCGCAAGGCCCCGATCACCCCATCGCCCTCACCTTCCCGGAAGGTGCGTACCTCAAGGGGCTGGTGTGCCGGGTTGATTGACCGTTTCATTTTGAGAATCCCCACACTTTGAAGGAGTTAGCCGATGAACCAACCGCACTCATTGCACCATTGCATGATCGTGCTGGCCTACTACCCGCTCGGTGAAACGCGCGTTCAGCGCGAAGCCGAAACGTTAGTGGCCCAAGGCCATCACGTGGATGTGATCTGCCTGCGCGACCGGGGCGAATCCCCGGAAGAGACGTTCAAGGGCGTGCATATCTACCGCCTGCCGGCCCGCATCCGCAAGACCAATCTGGCGTTGCAGTTTGTCAACTATCTCTACTTCATGCTGCTGGCGGCCTGGAAACTGGCCCGCCTGCATCACGCTCATCCTTACGATGCGGTGCAGGCGCACAATCTGCCCGATTTTCTGGTCTTCGCCGCGCTGTGGCCCAAACTGCGGGGCGTGCCGGTGCTGCTGGATTTGCACGATCTGATGCCGGAGTTTTACAGTGGCCGCTTTGCCGCCGGAAGCCATCGCTGGCTGCTCAAGGCCATCCGCTGGCAGGAGCGGCTCGCCTGCCGCTTTGCCGATCACGTGATCACGGTGAGCGATCACTGGCGCGAGGCGTTGATCGCGCGGGGCGTGCCGCCCGAAAAGTGCAGCGTGGTGATGAACGTGGCCGACCAAGCGATTTTCTCGTTTCAGCCGCGCCCGCCGCGCCGCCCCGACGATCCGAGCTTCAAGCTCATCTACCACGGGACGTTGGTCTATCGCTACGGGCTGGATTTGGCGATCCGCGCGGTGGGGATGGTGCGGGACGAAATCCCCGGCATCCACCTGACCATCCTGGGGCGGGGGCAGCACGTCCCGGCACTGCGTGCGCTGCGTCAAGAGCTGGGGTTGGAGGATCAGGTGGCGATTTACGAGGAGCTGCGTCCGGCGGAAGAACTGCCCGCGCTCATCCGGCAAGCGGATGTCGGGGTCGTGCCTTACCGCGACGACGTGTTCACCGATGGCCTGTTGCCCACCAAGTTGATGGAGTACGCGGCGTTGGGATTGCCGGCGTTGGCTGCGCGCACCACGGCGATGCAGCGTTACTTCAGCGGGACGATGGTGGAGTTTTTCGCCCCCGGCGATGCGGAGGACTTGGCGCGGGGGATTTTGCACCTCTACCGCTCGCCGCAGCGGATGGCGGAGCTGACCGCCGGCTGCCAGGTCTTCAATCAACGGTACAACTGGCGGCAAGTGGGCGCGGCCTACGTTGCCTTGATCGAGCGGCTGGCGGCGGCGTGACGGGAGGCGCGATGGAGATCGTGCGGCAGTTGGACGAGCGAGCGTGGCGGGCGTTCCTCGCGGCCCATCCGCAGGCGCGGATTTTTCACACGCCGGAGATGTTCCGCGTTTTCGAGCAAGCGCGGGGCTATCAGCCGACATTGTGGGCGGCGGTGGATCGCGGATCGGTGCGGGCGTTGTTCCTGCCGGTGCTGGTCACGTTGCGGGGCGGCCCGCTGCGCCGCTTGACCACCCGCGCGATTGCCTACGGCAGCGTGCTCTACGAGCTTAGCGCGGACGGCGAGCAGGCTTTGCGGGCGTTGCTCCTGGCCTACAAGCGGGCCGCGCGGCGTGAGGCATTGTTCACCGAGCTGCGCAACCTTTCCGACCTGAGCGCGGTGCAGCCGCTGTTGGCGTCCGTGGGATTTCGCTTTGAGCCGCACCTGAACTATCTCATTGACCTGGCCCGTGCGCCGGAGGCACTGTTGGCAAGCATCGGCAAGCGCACCCGCAAAAACATCCGCCGTGCCCTGCGGCGGGGCGAGGTGACCATTGAGCCGCTCGACGCGCCGCAGGATGTGGGGCGAGCTTACGCGCTTTTGCAGCAGACGTATGACCGGGCGCGAGTGCCGCTGGCGGATCGCTCGCTCTTCGCGGCGGCGTTCGCTGAACTGCAACCGCGCGGCATGCTGCGGGCGACGATAGCCCGCGTGGACGGGCACGATGTGGGCGTCTCCATTGATCTGCTGTACAAGGAGGTCGTCTACGGCTGGTACGGGGGCGTGGATCGCGCCTTCAACCGCTACGCGCCCAACGAGCTTTTGACGTGGAAGGTTTTGGCCTGGGGCGCAAGTCACGGCTACCGCTGCTATGATTTCGGCGGCGCGGGCACGCCGGATCAACCCTACGGCGTGCGGGATTTCAAGGCGAAGTTTGGCGGAACTTTGGTAAACTATGGTCGCAATGTGTGGGCTTCGTCGCCGCTGCTGCTGCAAGCCGGCAAGGCGGGCTACGCCGTCTATCGCGCCGCGCGGGCGGCTTTGCGGAAGCCGAGGGAGGCATAAATGAATCGTTGGGCTGAGTTGTGGGAAGATTGGCGTTATCTCTACCGGCAGAAGGGCCACCACGCTTGGCCGGAGATCGTGCGTGATCTTCGGCATCTGCCGGCGCGGCATCTGCAATTCTACGTTCTGGAGCGACCGTTGAATGAGCCGCTGCCCGATCTGCCGCCCAAGGTCGCGCTGGAGCTGCGCCCTTTCCGGGCCGAGGATGTGCCCTTGGTGCGGCAGATTGATCGTCCCTCCGAGGCGCGGATGTGCGAGCGGCGGCTGCGGGCCGGGCATATCGGGCTGGCAGCGTGGCATGCCGGGCGGCTCGTCGGCTACGCTTGGGCCTTTGATGAGGCCGCGCAGTCGCTGGAGCGGGTGACGATCCCGCTGATGCCGGGCGAGGTGCTGTTCACCGATGCTTACACCGCGCCGTCATTCCGGGGGCGCGGCGTGCAGACGGCGTTGGCGATGTCCCGTTTGTCGTACTTTCAGCAGCGCGGCTACCGCCGGGCGTGGATGTACATTGAGATTCATAACGCGCCTTCTCTGGCCGTGTGGGAGCGCAAGTTCGGCAGCTATCGGAGCGCGATGCTGGACTTTTACCGCGTGGGGCCGTGGCGCTGGCAGACTTATCGTCCTTTGGAGGCTCAGAGTTGAACGTTTTACCCAATTGGCGTCTTCCGATGTTGAAGATTTATCAGCGCGTGTCCGGGCGGGTGCTCCTGCGCCGCTTCCAGGAGTTGATGGCCTCCCAGTGGTTTGATCAGGCCGCCTTGGAGCAGTTGCAGCGGGAAAAATTGCGCCGTCTGTTGCGCTATGCTTATCGCTACGTGCCGTACTACCGGCGCACCTTTGACGAGCTGGGCGTGCAGCCGGACGCGCTGGCCGATTCGCCCGCCGAGTTCCGCAAGCTGACGATCCTCACCAAAAACTACGTGCGGGCGCACCGCGCGGACTTCATCACCACCGAGCCGCGCACCCGGCGGACGTTGCACGAGCATGTGACCAGCGGCTCAACCGGGGAGCCGTTCGCGTTCCTGGAGGATTACAACTATCGGGATTACGTCACGGCGGGCATCTGGCGGCATCTCACCTGGAGCGGCTGGCAGTTAGGCGACCCGCAAGGATTTCTGTGGGGCGAGCCGGAAGGCGAGCCGTTTTTCCACCGCATGCGGGCCGTGGCGATGGATTGGATGTTGAACCGCTTTCGGGTGGATGCCTACGACCTTTCGGCACAGAATTTGGCGCGATTGGTGCGCCGCGTGCGCCGTTTCCGCCCGCGCCTGTTGTTCGGCTACACCACGGCGTTGACGACTTTCGCCCGCTACGTGCTCCGCAATGATCTGACCGACATTCGCTTCGCGGCGGTTTACACGACCGGCGAGACGCTCTATCCCCCGCAGCGGGCTTTGCTGGAGCGGGTTTTCCATTGTGAAGTGTTCAACCGCTACGCCACGGTTGAGGTCGGCGGGATCGCGTGCGAGTGCTCCGAGCATAACGGGCTGCACGTCAATGTGGAAAGCTGCTACACGGAACTGCTCAAGGACGGCCATCCGGTCCCCGAAGGCGGGGAGGGCGAGTTGGTGGTCACCAACTTGGATAATTACGGCTTCCCGCTGATCCGTTATCGCCTGGCGGACGTGGTGCGGATGAAACCGGCGGCTCACCGCTGTTCCTGTGGGCGGGCCGGCCCGATGTTGGCCTCGGTGGAAGGGCGCGTGGTGGATTTGTTCCCCACGGTGACCGGCGGCCTGGTGTGGGGCGATCTGGAAGGCTCGCTCCTCGGCTACCGGGGCATTGAGCAATCGCAGGTGGTGCAAAAGTCGCTTGACTTGGTTATCGTGCGTCTGGTGCGCGGGCCGGATTTTGACCCGCAACTGCTGAACCAAATCGAGGGCCGCATCAAGCGGATGATGGGCGCGGCTACCGAGGTGCGTTTTGAGTTCCCCGACGCGCTCCCGATGCTTCCTTCGGGGAAATTCCGCTACGCCTACTCGGAAGTGCCACGGGAGGATGGGTCGTGAGTTCGCCGCACTGCGCCCTCGTGGGCTTCACCCCGGACCCGGACTTTTTGGCGCGGACGCTGGCGCGAGTCCCGTGCCGGGTGCGGACTTTGACTTTTCCTTCGGGGACGCTGTTCCTGGGGACGACTTACGGGGAGTTGACGGAGACCGAATCGGCCCTCTCGCTGCGCCTGGGGGTGCTGCGTGACCTCCACGACGCGCCGCTTTCGGTCGGCGAGATGGTGCGGCGCGGCTTGCTCTCGCCGCATCGGGTGGCGGCGGCGCAGTTGCGCGGCAACGGCACGGTGCTCAGTGTGAGCAAGCTCTGGCCGCAATTCAGCGTTTATATGAATCTGCTTTCCGTGGCGCAGCTTTACTACGTGCAACAAGGCGAAAGTTTCGTGCTGACCGATTCGGTGCATACGCTGCGCCGCTTGCCGCTATCTCTCGCGGTGGACGAACAAGCGATCCCTTATCATTTCCTCTTCCGCCTGGTGCCGGGCCGCCGCACGTACTTCGCCGGGGTGCGGAGCTTGCTGCCGGGCGAGTGGCTTTCGTGGCGGGCCGGGGAGCTGCACGTGCAGTTGATCCGCGATCTGCGGGGCGTGCCGCCGCTGCTGGCTTCGGTGGCCCCGGCCAAGATATTCCAACAGTTGCAGCAAGCGGTCACAGGAACGGCGGCCCCGCAGGCGACGTTCCTTTCCGGGGGCGTGGATTCCTCGCTGATTCAGTTGGCCTTGCAACACGGGACGCCCTCACCGCCGCACACGTTCAGCTACGTGGTGCGCACGCCGGCTTACGACGCCGAGACGCACTACATCAGTGCCGCGCAGCGTGCGCTGCGTTCCCATCACACCACGGTGGAGGTGAGGCCGGAGGACTATCTCGCGCTGCTCACCCGCACCATTGAGCGGGTTGGCTATCCCAGCTTGTGCGTGGAAACCGACCCTTGCATTGAGGCGTTGCTCGCGCGTCTGGACGAGGAGGCTCCTGATACCCAGATTTGCTTTGCCGGGCACGGGGCGGACGCGCTCTTCGGGCTGAGTATCGCGCGGAAGCTGGCTTTGTTGCGCCGCTCGCGGCGGATGCCGGGGGCGGGATTCTTGTTGCGCGGCGCGGCGGCTCTCTCGCCCGCGCCCAAGTTCCGCCACGGGCTGCGGGATGTCGCCGGGATGTTGGACGCGCTGCGCGATCCTACGGCCTGGCAGCATCCGGCCAACTCGGTGGCTTGCTACAGCGATCTGGCTTTGGCGCGGCGCAGCTTCGGTGAGTCGGTGGTGCGGGCCGCGTTGAACGAGCGGCGATTGCTGGCAAACCATTACCGCGACGCGGCTGATTTTATGGAGCTGGCGCACACTGTTGATCTGCTCACTTGGGACTATGAGGCGGCGGTGTTTGAGCATCAATTGTGCCTGGCGCACGGCAGGCAGAAACGTTATCCCTTCCTGGACGAATCGCTGATCCGCCTGGCTTACGGGATCGCCGTGCCGGGCCGTTACATTCGCGGGACGCAGAGCAAGTATCTGCTCAAGGCGATCCTGCGGCGGCACGGCCTGGCCGAGATCGCCGCCGGCCCCAAGCGCGGCGGGACGTTTGAGGCGGATCTCTTCGGCTGGATGAAGCATGGCGTGCTCCGCGAGCGCGTGCAGGCGATCCGCCGCCCGGCTTTCCTCAGCCGGCGCGATTTTCAATCCCTGCTTGAGCATCCGGCCCCGTTCTTGTGGGCTTTGTTGACCTGGGATATTTTCCTGGAGCGGGTGATGGGCGGGGCGGATAATGAATCGTAGCATTTTCGGAGGTTTTAGAAGTGTTTACCAAGATCACCATTCAAACGCATAGCAAAGTGGATATTATTGACATCAGCGCGAAGGTGCAGCAAGCAGTCTCCGCGCACGGGGTACGGGACGGCGTGTGTTTTGTGTACTGCCCACACACGACGGCGGGCATCATGCTCAATGAGAACTGGGATCCGACCGTGGAGCGGGATTTGGCGATGGTCCTGGATCGCATTGTGCCGCAGACGCTTTCTTATCAGCACGCGGAGGGCAACTCGCCGGGGCATATCAAATCTATCCTCTTGGGCAGCGATCACTTCATCTTTATCCGCGATGGCCAGTTGCAGATGGGCCGCTGGCAAGGCGTTTTCCTCGCCGAGTTTGATGGACCGCGCACGCGCACCGTTTGGATCAAGGTTCAGCCTGACGTACGCAGCGGTTAGCGCGAGGGCGGGGCGGTTTGTGCCCCTGGCGTTGATCTGGGCGGCGTTCGCGCTGCGGATGGCGCACCTGGGATCGCCCAGCTTGTGGTACGACGAGGCCTTTTGCTGGTGGACTACGACGCTTCCTTGGCATAAAGTGCTCGCGCTGAGCGTGCAGGAGATCGTCCCGCCGCTGGATTATCTGTTGCTGCGGGGCTGGGTGCCGCTGGCGGGGGCATCGGAGTTGGCGTTGCGCTTCCCGTCCGTGCTGCTGGGCGTGCTGGCGGTGGCCTCCGCCGGACGGATCGCCCGCCGACTCAGTGGGCGGGGCGGGGAAGGCGCGGCTTTGCTGTTGTTCGCCGTCGCTCCGCCGCTGCTGTGGCCTTCCCGCGAGGTGCGCCTTTACAGTTTGGCGCAAGGGCTGACGCTGCTTTCGTCCCTGGCCCTGCTGGAGACGCTCTTCGCGCCGCTGCGGGACGTGGCCCGCCGTGCGTGGGTCTGGGGCGTGCTGACGCTGGCGAGTTTGTACGCGCTCTCGCTTAGCGGATTTTGGCTGCTGGGACAGGCGGTGTTCGCGGGGCTGGTGTTGCTGCGTCTCGCTCCGGCTGATGCCGTGCGGCGGCTGCGGGCCTTGGTCGCGCCGCTGCTGCTGATCACGCTGGGGTTTGCGCCCTGGCTGCTCGCGGCGACGCGCTCGCTGGGGGCGAACGCCGGGTATTGGCCGGGGTTTCTGCCGCTGCCGGCGTTCTACCGCACCGCCATCCAAGGGATCACGGTGGGGAAGTTTATGCCGCCGGCGTATGGCGGCGTGGTGTTGCTGCTGGCCGCGTCGGCGTCGCTGCTCACGTACGCCCGTCCGTGGGCCGGATTGTATGCCTTGAGTTACGCTTTGCCCTCGCTGGTGATTTTGAGCCGCATTTACCGCACGTTGCCCAAGTGGGCCCCGCGTCACGCGACTTTGTTCGCTCCCGCGCCGTTTCTGGCGTTGGCGTTGGCCTGGGGCGCGACGGCGTCCCTGCCGCCGCGCGTCCGCCGTGGGGGGCGGGGCGTCTTGCTGGCCGGATTGGTGTTGATCGCCCCGATCTTGGGACTGGCAGACCGGCAACTTCTTGCCGATCCGGGGCACGCCGATTGGCGGGGCGCGACGGCTTACGTCCGGCAGCATCGCCGCGTCGATGAGGTGGTGTTGTTGGAGACCGGCTCGACTTTTCCGACCTGGCTTTACTATGCCGGGGACGAGTCGTTGGTCTCTCTGCCGCAGGAGACGTTGTTGAACGTGGGCAATGTGTTGCACTACGAGAACACGGCGCCACGCCTCAATGAGGTGCTGCGCGGGGCTTCCGGCGCGTGGCTGGTCTCGTGGCTGGGGGAGGTGAGCGATCCCACCGCGCTGGTGGCGACGTTGCTCGCCGATGCGGGCACGGCGCAGCCGGTGCAGGACTTCGCCGGGCTGACGGTGCAGCATTTTACCTTTGCGACCCGGCCGCACTTCCCCGCACTGCCGCCGACGACTTCCCGCCCGGAGGCGACGTTGCTGCCGCATTTGCGTCTGTGGGGCGTGCGGCTGCCGGAGCGTCAGCCGGCAGACCGTCCGCTGGTTGTGTGGTTGTGGTGGCGCACCGACGATCCGGCGGCTTTGCGCGATCAGCCGTATCACGTGGCCGCGCGGCTGCGTGACGCGCTGGGGCAGGAGTGGGCGCGGCTGGATGTTTCGCCCGCCAACGGCTCGTATCGCCCCACGCGCTGGCCGGTTGATGCGCCGGTGCTGGGGCGCGTGGATTTTGCTTTGCCGCCCGGCACGCCGCCGGGGACGTACACGGTGACGGTGCGTCTGTACACCGAGGGCGCATCCGGCCCGACGATGCCGGTGGGGCGCGTGCAGTTGACCCGTCCGGCGACGCCGCCGCCTTTGCCGCAGGGCATGCGCCCGATCTCCGGCAGCGAGGCCGTGCCCTTGCGCTTGCTGGGCGTGGGGTTGAACCGCGCGACGGTTGCGCCGTGTGAGACGTTGAGCGGGCGATTGTTCTGGGAGATGTCGTCGGTCCCGCCGGCGATGCCGCCGCTCAGCGTGACGGTGGGGCAGTCGCGGGCGAGCGTTCCGCTGCTGCCGGCGTTTGATCCGCAGGACTGGCGTCCCGGCGACCGGTTTTTGATGCCTTTCCACGTGCCGCTTTCGTGCCGCGCGTTGGATGCGCATACGCCTTTGGTGGTGAGCTGGCCGGTATCGGGATCGGTCACTTGGCGGGGGCCGTTGGTGCATGTGAAGGCGGCGCGGCTGTTTGCGCTTCCGCCCGGCGTTGTGCCGTTGACGGCCACGCTGGGGGATGTGGCGTTGCTGCGCGGTTACGAGGTCCACGCGCAGGCGGGGAAGCCGTTCACGGTTACGCTGGTGTGGCAGGCGGCGCGAACTACCGACACGCCGTACTCGGTGTTTGTCCACGTCGCGCCGCCCGCTGCGCCCGCACCGTTGGCCGCGCAGCACGATGGTTGGCCGGGGTTGGGGAAGCGGCCTACGTTTGGTTGGGTGCCGGGGGAGTTCGTGGTGGACGAGCATCCGTTGCCCGCGCTGGCGGCGGGGCGGTACAGTTTGCGGGTCGGGATGTACGGGCCGGATGGGCGGCGGTTGCCGTTGCACAGTTCCGATGCCCCGGTGGAGGGGGACGCGCTGGCGCTGCCTTTGTTTGTGGGCGATTCAATGTTACCGTAACGCGCACGCGCCGCGCTGCGGTGGATGATCAGATTTTTGGGGAGGAAGTGAGTGCTATCGGTGAAGCGAGACAATTTCTTTAAGCTGGCCCTCGATTATGGGATGATCACGGTGGGGGCGATTATTGTGGCGGCAAATGTGCCGCTGTTTTTGGCCCCCAATCACGTGGTTTCCACCGGCATCACCGGGTTGGGGATGTTGGCGCATTACCTGTGGGGTTGGCCGATTGGGCTGGTGACGTTGCTGCTCAATGTGCCGCTGGTCGCTTCGGGGATCAAGTGGGGCGGGGGGCTGAAGTTCTTTGTGCGCACGATCTACGCCGTGGTGGTGCTGTCGTTTTCCATTGACGTGCTCAGCCGCGTGCTGCCGCCGATTCAGAGCGATCCGCTGCTCTACACGCTCTTCGGCGGCGTGCTGGACGGGGTGGGGATCGGGCTGGTGCTGCGCGGGCGGGGCACGACCGGCGGGACGGACATTGTGGCGCAGTTGCTCAATCGCTATATGGGGATTCCCTTTGGGCAGGTGCTGATTGTGGTCAACGGGGTGATTTTGCTGCTGGCGACGATTGTGGTGGGGATTGAGGCGGTGCTCTACGCGATGGTGGTGGCTTTTGTCTCCGGGCGGCTGGTGGATGTGGTGCAAGAGGGCGTGAATTACGCGCGGGCGTTCCTCATCGTGACCAATCGGGCGGACGCGATGCGGGACGCGGTTTTTGAGCGGCTGGGGCGCGGGGTGACGGTGTTTTCGGCGCACGGCGGTTATACGCGCGAGCCGCGTCCCGCGCTCTACGTGGTTGTTTCGCGCTCCCAGGTGACGATTTTGCAGCGTATCATCGCCGATCTTGATCCGGCGGCTTTCGTGGTGGTCACAGAGGCGCGGGAGGTGCTGGGCGAGGGTTTCCGTCCCATCCCGCAGGAGGCGTGAGATGCCGTTTATCATTGATGGGCACAATTTGATCGCCGCGCTGCCGGATATTGAGTTGCGCGATCCCAACGACGAGGTGAAGTTGTTGGTCAAGCTGCGCATGTGGGCTTGGCGCGAGCGCAAGCGGGCCGTGGTGATC
>WFQZ01000009.1 GCA_015486785.1 Thermoflexales bacterium | reverse complement strand
GTGAGGGTGAAGGTCTGCATAGTGCTGGCACTCAGCGCGTCCGTAACCCGCAGGGCGATGGCGACCGCGCCCACGTCGTCATTGGTCGGCGTGCCGCTGAGCGTGGCCGTGCCGTCGCCCTTGTCGGTCAACGTGAGCCAGGCGGGGAACGTCCCGCTGATGGTGCGCGTGTCGCCCAGGTCCACGTCGGCGGTGGTGATAGCGTAGCTGTAGGGCTGATCCTCGGTGGCCTGCGTGATCGGTGTGCTGGTGAAGACCGGCGCGTCATTGACGTTCGCCACGGTGAGCACGAAGGATTGCGTATCGGTGGCGTTCATTGAGTCGGCCACCCGCAGGGTGATGGTAACTGTGCCCACGTCGTCGTTGGTCGGCGTGCCGCTGAGCGTGGCCGAGTCGTTGCCGTGATCGGTCAACGTGAGCCACGCCGGGTACGTCCCGCTGAAGGCCAAGATCGCGTCCTCGTTATCGGCATCGGCGGCGGTCATCGTGTAAGCGTAGGTCGCCCCCTGCTCCGCCGTGGTGATCGGATCGCTGGTGAAGACCGGCGCGTGATTCGTGCGCAGGACGGTGAGCGTGAAGCTCTGAGTCACGGTCACGCCGTCCTTGTCCGAGGCCACCAGCGAGATGGCATGCTCGCCGATGTCTGCGTGGGTCGGTGTGCCGCTAAGCTGGGAGATGCCGTTCCCCACATCAAACAGCGAGAGCCAATCAGGCAGCGGGGAAGCGGCCATGACGTTCAAAGCCTCGTTCCGGTCATCGTCTTGCACCTGCACCATGTAATCGTAGGACGAATTTTCGTTGACCTGGGTGATGGGCGTGCTGACGAAGTAAGGCGGCATATCGAGATCGTTGACGTAGAGCGTGTATTGCTGCGTGCGGGTCAGGCCGCCGCTATCGCGCACCAGCACGGTCATACCGAACTGCCCCACATCGTCATTGGTGGGCGTGCCGCTGAGCGTGGCCGTGCCGTCGCCGTGATCGCTCAGTGCGAGCCAACGTTGCACCGTGATCGCGCTGGTGTAGGTGATGGTGCGGGCATCGCCCTCGTCGTCGTAGGTGGTGATGGTGTAAGTGTAGGGCTGCGCCTCCTGCGCCTGTGTGACCGGCGTGCTGGTGAAGATCGGCGCGGAGTTCGTATCGTAGACGGTCAAGGTGAAGGATTGCGTCACCGTCACCCCGGCTTTGTCTTCAGCTTGCAAGGTGATGAAAGTGTCGCCCACATCGTTGTGATAGGGCGTGCCGTTGAGCGTGGCCGCGCCGTCGCCGGTGGCGGCGAAGCTCAGCCACGAAGGCAGCACGGAGCGCGTGGACAGGGTCACGAAGTCACCGGCGTCCACGTCTTCCGCCGTAACGTGGTAAGTGTACTCCGCGCCCTTGGGGGTGCTGGTGATCGGCGTGCTGGTGAAGATCGGCGCGTCGTTGACATTCGCCACGGTGATGGAGAAGGATTGGGTAGCACTCGCGCCCGCCAGATCGGTCACGCGGAAGGTGAGGTAGTAGACCCCCACGTCGGCGTTGTGAGGCGTGCCGGAAAGTTGCGTGGCGCGGTCGCTTATGGACATCAGTTCCAGCCAGCCGGGCAACGTGGTGGTGGGCGTGATGAGCAGCACGTCACCGACATCAATGTCGTCCGCCTGGATCATCGCGGTGTACATCTGATCTTGGGTTGCGTCAGAGGGCGGCGTGGAGGTGAAGAAGGGCGGATCGTTGACGTTGTTCACGGTCAAGTTGAATGTCTGCTTGGTCACCGCGCCGGCGGCGTCCGTGGCCGAGATCACGATGGTGACCGTGCCCACATCGGCATTGGCGGGCGTGCCGCTGAGTGTGGCCGTGCCGTCGCCGTTGTCGGTCAACGCGAGCCAGGCGGGGAACGTGCCGCTGATGGTGCGCGTGTCGTTCAAGTCATCATCCGTCGTGGTGACGAAGTACAAGTAGGCCGCATCCTCGGTGGCCTGCGTGATCGGTGTGCTGGTGAACACGGGCGCGTCGTTGACGTTCTGCACGGTCAGGGTGAATTTCTGGACGTCCTTCGCGCCGGCGGCGTCGCTCACGGTGAGCGTGATCGCGTAGCTGCCGACCAGCGAGTTGTCGGGTGTGCCCGTCAATTGCGCCGTGCCGTTGTGATAGTCGGTGAAGGAGAGCCAGGTGGGATAGTCGCAGGCGATGCTCAGGAAGTCTCCGCTGTCCGGGTCGGTGGCGGCGATGTCGTAGGTGTAAGTGTCGTCCTCGTTCACTGTAGTGATGGCGGTTGAGGTGAAGGAAGGCGGGTCGTTGATGTTCGCCACCTCAATGGAGAAGGTCTGGGTCACGACCGCTCCGGCGGTGTCGGTCACGGTGATCGCCACGGAAGCGGTGCCCACATCGTCGTTCGTCGGCGTGCCGCTGAGCGTGGCCGTGCCGTCACTGTTGTCGGTCAGCGAGAGCCAGGCGGGGAACGTGCCGGTGATGGCGAGCGAGTCGCCCGCGTCAACGTCCGCCGTGGTGATGGCGTAGCTGTAGAGCGAATCTTGGGTGGCGGTGGTGACGGGCGTGCTGGTAAAGGTGGGCGGATCGTTGACATTGCTCACGGTCAAGCTGAACGATTGCACGGCATACGCTCCGGCGGCGTCGGTCACGGTGATCACCACCGAGGCGGAGCCGACATCGTCGTTCGTCGGCGTGCCGCTGAGCGTGGCCGTGCCGTCGCCGTTGTCGGTCAGCGAGAGCCAGGCGGGGAACGTGCCGCTGATGGTGCGCGTGTCACCCGCGTCAACATCCGCCGTAGCGATAGTGTAGGTGTACGGCGTGTCCTCGGTGGCCGCCGTCACGGGAGAGCTGGAGAAGGTCGGCGCATCGTTGGTGTTCGCCACCGTCAGATGATAGGTTTGCGCGGTGCCGGCAGCGTGGGTATCGGTCACCCACAAGGTGACTGTGTATGTGCCCACGTCGTCGTTCGTCGGCGTGCCGCTGAGCGTGGCCGCGCCGTGGTTATCGGTGAAGCTCAGCCAGGACGGATACTCGGTGGCGGAAATGGTCAGCGTGGGGGTAAGGTCGTCCTCATCACTCACGGTGATGTTGTAGGTGTACGCAACGTCCTCGGTGGCGGAGTCCGACGGGGTGCTGGTGAAGACCGGCGCGTCATTGACCGACGACACGGTCACGGAGAAGGACTGCGTATCCGTCAAACCGCCGATGTCGGTCACCAGCAGATGAACTGAGTAGCTCCCCACGTCGCTCCCCAGCGGGGTGCCGCTGAGTGTGGCATCTCCCAAGCCGTGATCGTCCAGCGTCAGCCAGGAAGGCAGCGAGTTTGTAGCGGTGATCGCCATCGCGTCGCCATCAGGGTCGGAGGCAGTGACGTGGTAGCTGTACAGCGTGTCTTCGGAGGCGGTCGTGCTGGGCACGCTGGTGAAGGCCGGGGCGTCGTTGGTGTTGCGCACGGTGATGCTGAACGCCTGGGTGTCACTGGCCCCGGCGGCATCCACCACGTGCAAGGAGACGGAATGATCGCCCACGTTGCCGTTGGCCGGCGTGCCGCTCAATGTAGCGGTGCCGTCGTGGTTATCGGTAAAGCTCAGCCAGGCAGGATAGGTCGGCGCGGTGATGGTCACCGTATCGCCCACGTCCACATCGTCCACGGTGATGTGATAGGTGTACAGTTGATCTTGCATGGCGGAGGTCACTGCGTGGCTGGAGAAGACCGGCGCATCGTTGACATTAGCCACCGTCAAGGTGAATACCTGCGCGGTTATCGCGCCGGAGCTGTCTTGCACGGTGATGGTGATCGCGTGGCTGCCGACCGCATCATTGTCCGGTGTACCGGTCAAGTGGGAGACAGTGGGAGAAACACTGGCCAGCGAGAGCCACGAGGGATAAGTGCCGGAAATGACGAGCGAGCTGTCGTCGCCGGTATCCACATCGTCCACCGTGACCATGTAGGTGTAGATCGAGTCTTCGGTGGCTTGGGTGATCGGCGTGCTGGTGAAGATCGGCGCGTCGTTGGTGTTCGCCACGGTCAGGCTGAAGGTTTGCGTCCCGCTGGCACCGGCGGCGTCGGTGACGGTGAGCACGAGGGTGTACGATCCCACCTCGTCATTGGTGGGGGTGCCGCCGAGCGTGGCCGTGCCGTCGCAGTGATCGCTCAGTGAGAGCCAGGTGGGCACCGAGCCGGTGACGGTGAGCGTGTCGCCGGCGTCGTCGTCTGAGGCGGTGATGTTGTAGGTGTAGGCCGTGTCCTCCGTGGCCTGGGTGATGGGCGTGCTGGCGAAGATCGGCGCGTCGTTGGTGTTCGCCACGGTCAGGCTGAAGCTCTGGTCTCGCGTGTCTTTGCCGTCCGTGGCGCGGATGGTCACGGTGATCGTGCCCACATCGTCGTTGGTCGGCGTGCCGCTGAGCGTCGCCGTGCCGTCGTGGTTATCGGTCAGCGTGAGCCACGTGGGGACGGAGACGACGGTGAAGGTGATCGGGTCCCCATCGGCGTCAGTGACGACGAGGTTGTAAGTGTAGAGCGCGTCCTCCGTGGCCGAAGTCACCGGCGAGGAGGTGAACGTGGGGTTAGCGTTGTCGTCCAAGTAATCCGGCGTGCCGTCGTTGTCGGCGTCATCGTCGGTGGGATCGCCGTTCCCGTTGGCGTCCTCATTGATGGTCAGGATGCCGTCGCCGTCGTCGTCCACGTCCAGGTAATCGGGCGTTCCGTCGCCGTCCGTGTCGTCGTTGGCCGGATTGCCATCACCGTTGATGTCCTCCGTGGCCGTGGGGACGTTATCGCCGTCATCGTCCGTATCCAAGTAGTTGGGAGTCCCGTCACCGTCGCTGTCGTCGTTGGTGGGATCGCCGTCGTTGTTGATGTCTTCGGCGGCGGTGGGCAGACCGTCCCCGTCATCGTCCGTATCGAGGGCGTCGATGGTGCCATCGCCGTCCGTATCGGTAGGGTTGTTGGGATCGCCGATCTCGGTGCCGTCGGGCACGCCGTCGCCGTCTGAGTCGGCGTTGCTGGGATTCATGCCCAACGCAGTTTCCGTGGCATTGCTCACGCCGTCGTTGTCATTATCGTAGGGCAAGGTGAGCGTGTGCGTGACGCTGACGGTGCTCACCAGGTTGTTCGTGGTCAGGGTGATCACATAGCTGCCCGCAGCCGGGAAGGTGTGTTGCAGCGTGTTCGTAGTGGTCACCACTTGCGCGGAGCCGTCCCCGAAATTCCAGGTGTAGGTGATGGGCGGCGAGGCATTCGCCGGGTCATAGGTGGCCTGGAACGTGCCTTTGAGGTCATCGGCGGAGGTAACGGCGGCGGAGGTGAAATCGGTGCTCGCCAGCGGCTCGTCAATCTGGATGCCGATCTCGGTTTGCGCATCGTCGTGCGCGTTATCCACCTTCACCGAAACGGTGTAGTTCCCTTTGCTCACGTAGATGTGCGTAGCCGTGGGCACCGTGGTCACCACCGGAGCGGAGCCATCCCCGAAGTCCCAAGTGTAGCTGATGGGCAGCAGGTGCGAGGGGGAATCGTATGAGGCGACGAAGGTGCTTCCCTGGCGAGCCGCGCCAGGGTCTTGCTGCGGGGTGATGGCCGCCGATTTGATCGCCGGCCAGGCGGCCACGACCACGTCGTCAAGATACCAGCGCAGGCCGCTCTGAGCAGCGGCGCGGAAGCGGAAATGGATGTCCGGCGTGCGGTTGAACTGGCTGAAGGTGATCACTGGCGTGCTCCAGTAGGAGGTCTTGCCGTTGGTGTAGGTGGCTACGGTGGTCCAGTTCACGCCATCGGCGGAAGCGTCCACGTAGCCCACGTCGCCGGTGGAATCCAGTTGATAGGCCGAGCGGAATTTGATGCCCGGCACCACGTAATCCGAAAAGTCAAAGGTGGGGGTAAGAAGCAGCGTGCCTGTCACCGCCGACGAGGATTCGGCGTTCCAGATGTGGCTGTAGCTGTACCATTCGTCCTCGTTCAGCGTCCAAGGGGAAGCAGAAGTCCACTTCCCGCTGCCATTTTCCATGTTGTCTTCCAAGAAGACCGTTTCCAGCGTGTCTGAGTCAAAATCATCGCGGCAGTATGCCTCGGTGGTCGCCGCCTCGTTGATGTGGTCTTCCTCCGTTGCGCTGCCGGGAGAGCCGCTGTAGATGCGAATTTCGGCCAGGGTGAGCGTTTCGGTCACCGGCATCAGGGGCAGATGGTCGTAGATCAATTGCCCGTCGAAGGTCATCGTCAGGACGTTGGTGCCGGTCAGCAGCACACGCGGGGAGCTTTCGCCCCAACCCAGCGGTTCATTGTGCGCGTCGAGCAGCACGCCATCCATCCAGTAACTCTCGCCGCCCTTGCTCACCGTGACCACGGCGGTAACTTGGAGTTCATTGTAGCGGCCATTGCCGTCGGTATCCACGCCGCTGATGGTGTAGACGTTCGTCGCGGTGATCACGCCGAGCTTCTGGAAGCGACCGCCCACGCTGCGCACGGCCTCCGTGGTGGCGAATCCCGCGCCCCGCTCCACGTTGGGCAAGGAGGTGACGGTGTAGGGATCAACGTACTGCGAATCGAGCAGCGGCTTGCTGTCCGGGTACTTGGAGTTGGCGTAACGCGCGGCAGCATCAAAGAGCGCGAGGTGTTGCAGTTTGTAGGGCGCGTGGGTACGGGCAATGGAGAAGTCCAACGCTGCCACGTTGCCCTTTCCGGTCCATTCGGCGTGCCCCACGTAATTGTTGTCCGCATCGTAGAGATCGGCAGTCACTTGATAGGTGCCCGGCACGTTGATCCGCAAGGGCACGTTGATTTCCAAGGTCTCGTTCAGCCCATCGCCATCGCGATCCAGCCCTTTGTGGGTGATCTCGGTCAATGCGCCCAGCAAGGCCCCTTTGGTCTTGAAATCCTTGGCGGAATAAGCGTGGGTCTGATAGGCCGGTTTGCGGTAGTCCATCATCTCTTCAGGCCACACCGCCGCCAGGACCGTGCGATTCGCGCCGGTGATCCACAGATCGGTCAGCTCGTAGGGGCCGGATTGTCCGGCCAGCCCGATGTCTTGACCGTTAAACTTGAGCGTGACCACGCGGCGCGAAAGTCCACGCGGCGAGGCCGTGAGGTGCAGGGGGTATTGATCGGTGCGTGCCCATTGATCGCCCATCTTCAACCACGCGCCCATCTGGTAGTCGCCGGTGCGTTCAACGATCACTTCTACGTCCACTTGCAGTTGATCAAAGCGGCCATCTCCGTCCGTATCCACCCCGCGATCCCCGATGATGCGGCCTAGATGCACGGCATCCTTAGACGGCGGCTTGGGTTGCTCCGCAGCCTGCTCCACCGGAGCCGTGGGCGGCCCGGCGGGTTGAGTGTACTGCGGCTGGTGCGTCTGCGCGGCAAGCATCGCCTGGCAATCCGGCGTTCCTTCGCTGGAAGGGCTGCAAATCTGCACAATCGGATTGTAAGGCCAGTTTTCAGTATCCCCGGCGTAAGCCGGTACGCCCGTCGGCAGGTAGTAAGTGTGGGTGGGCGGATAGAATGAACCATCCCCACTGTGCCACCCTTTCGGCGCCCAACCATCCCCATGCCACACTTGATAGTTGAAGATATCAACGTAGGGCGATTTACCAATGTCCAACGGCTGTTGAGAATTCCAGAAGTAATCCCAGTGGTTCCAGTACTGCGCTTCCTGTTCATCATAGAACGGCACGACCACATCATTGACCATCCCGCCCTCGCTGGCCCAATCCCATCCGGCATTGGAGGAGAGCACAATATCCCCGTAGGAATCGGGGTAATATTTGTACAGGGTGCGATGTTCGTGAATGCCGTGTTGCCAAGGGTAATAATCATCATACGCTTCATTATGCTCATAGCTGCGTCCGCCAAGCCATTGGCCGTTCAGCCAAAGGAGCACCGAGTGATCGTACTGATAAGGCCCTCCGATGCTGTAATCTCCGTTCCCCTCGAAGCGGGTCCAGTCCACCAGGAAGTCACGGGCCGCAATGCCCGCCGAGCGCAACATCGTGGTGTAAATGTTGGCGTTATCCTGACACGCGCCGCCATCCATCGTCCAACCGGTGCCGTCGTACCATTTGTACATCGCATCGTAGAAGGAGACGTGAGTTTTGCCGTAGTACACGCGGAACTCGTAATCGGCCCAGTGAGCGATGGCCGTCGCAGCGTCATTGTGATCGGATGAGTATTGCACCGTCTGCCCCTCAATCGCGGGCATCGTGTGCTTCAGGAAGACTTGCTTTTCAAACATAGTGGTGACAAACCGCTGCGCCAAGCCGCGCGTGGAGTGATACTGCTCCGAGGAACAAGGAGGATCGTTAGCATCACCATCACATTTATCATCCCAAGGGTACTCCGGCGCGAGGAACCACACAGAGGTTTCGTCTCGGATGTTGTCCGGGTCGTCGTCATAGACGTAAGCATCCAGCTCCTCTTGCGTCAGTCCGCTGGGCAGTTCAAAGATCACATACACCGGCATACTCGCGCTCCACGAGCCGAGGGTCATCGTGGCGGTGTAGGTGCCCACTTTGCCGCCGGAAATCGGCGGAGCTTGCACCGTCCAATAGCCACGCGCCGGATCGTAGTCCGAAATGGGCATCGTGCTCAACCCGTTGCTGGTGATCGTCAGCGTCGCGCCCTTCGGCCCGCCGATGTGGAACGTCTCCCCACGGCGCACGACCATGGATTCGGTCATCAGGTAACGATTCCCGGCACGGCGGGCGAGCATGTACGCCGGGTCCGTGTCGTGGAAGTATTCCCGCGTCTTCAGTTCCGGGGAATAGCGCACGTAAATTCCGGGGTCATGCGCGTCGTTGGGATCGGTTCTAAACAACCGCTCCTCGCCATCACTCAAACCGTCGTCGTCGCTATCGGCATCGTACGGATCGGTGTAGAAAGGCCCGCCATCTTTGGTATACCAGCCGTGGGTCTCCATATCATTGGTCAACCCGTCGCCGTCCAAATCTGTGGCGGTAAATGGGGCATCGGCGGCCACCGGGAATGCGGCAATCAGCATCCCCATCAGCACCACCAGCCCGACCAGCGTCCATAACGTCGTCCGTTTCATAAGATTCCTCCCTCGTGAGTAAGTATGGAAAATGGTGTGGGTTTTAACACAAAGTCAACCTAAGAATACCACGATGGTATGACTTCTCTATGACTAAATTCCTAGGAAATTCCTAAAATGCGCAGCCCCCAGGGGCCGCGTTTGCGCCGCAGGTAGGACGCGCGTCGCCGGGCGAAGTCCTCATCCAGCGAGGAGAGAGGCACGGCTCGCCCTCGCACCAGGACCGGGGGATCAATGGCCCGCACTTTGGGCAGCACCTCAAGCTCAGGGGCGTGAGTCGTGCGCTCAAACGTCACCTCCGGGCGCAGCAGCGAGAGCCAATGTTGCACCTCCGGATCGGCCACGCGGTGCAGCCGCGCCCAGAGAGGGGCGTCTGTGCCGTCAAAGTCGCGCCGGGTGATGAATCCCCGCTCCAGGGCCAGGCGCAACGCCCGCGCGACCACGGCGTACCAGCCGACTTCTTGCACGCTGCACCAACTGCGGTCGTCCAACGTGATGAAAGCGTCGGCCATCTGCCGGGCCACCGGCGGATCATCCACGACCAGCCGCCCTTGCCAGACGCGCACGTGCGCCAGCCATCGCCGCGCCGTGGCGGCGGAGAAGTGCCGCATGTCCACCACCCCATCGCGGAGGAAGTAATCCAACCGGTCGGCGCACAGCGCGGGGAGCGGCTGCTCCAGCAAGGGGAAACGCTCCGCGTCGGTCACTTCCCGCCAGTCAAGCCCATAGCGGGCGAGGATCGCCGGCAGATCGGTCTGGGCGATGAACCGCTCGCGCTGCGCTTCGTGATACGTGTGCTCGCGGTTGGGGTAAACGAAATCAATGACGTGGGAAAATGCCGTGTGGGGCACGTCGTGCAGCAAGCCCGCCGCCTGAGTGACGACATCGGCTCCCCATAGCCGCAACAACGCGGCCACGCCCAACGAGTGCTCCAGCCGCGTGGTGGCCCGTTCCGGCTTGACGAACGCCGTCACGCCCCCTTGATAAATGCCACCGAGCCGTTGCACGGCCTGGGAGCGGTAAAGCTCGGCCAACAACGGCTCGGTGAACGTGATTTCCCCGTAGACGGGATCACGGAAGTTGACGGTCATGCCAGGTCCACGTACTCTCCGATCACGAGTTGCGCTTCCGGGATGCCCAATTTCTTGAGCAGTTCGCCGATCAAGGCCGCTTTGTGCTCCGCATCCTGCCGCGACCAAGTGCGGCTCTTCACCTCAAAGAACGAACCGCCGTTCTCCGGCTTGATGATCGTGTCAAAGTTCAACGCCAAGTCCGTATCGCCGTAGCGCACGTGATAGCGGCGGCGTTGCTTGTGGATCTCAATCTCGCGCTGCGGCTTGAAATACTCGCGGTAGAAGCGCAGGCTGCGGCTCGCCGGAGCGTCAAAGCGGGAACGAGAGAGCAGGACCGCGCTATCGTACTCGTGCTCTTTGTCCGAGGCGGTGAGCGTGAGGCGGGTGATCACATCAAAGAGTTTGCTGCCGTCCAAGGCGCGGACTTCATCCTCGCGGTAGCGCAGACGGCTGCCCCAAGGATCATCAAAGATGAAGTACGTATCGTACTGCACGCGGGATGAGCCGCGCAGGATGGTAATTTCGGGCATCTCCAAAATCCGCGCCTCCAACGCGGCCACGTCCACGTCGCGCACCTTCACTTGCACTTCGAAATTCTCGCCCTCCGCCACGCCGCCGATGGCGACCAGTTTGCTCAACACGCTCTCCTCACGCCGCATCAAGAACGCATCAATCTTGCGGGCCAGACCGTTGGCCTCTTCGCGCAAGGCCGGCTCGTCCACCGTCAACAGGGTGCGATTGCGCATGAGCCACTTGCCGTTGACCATCACATTCCGCACGTCCTCTTGGTGGGCGGCGTAGACGATGCGCGAGTAGATGCTGTCCGGATCACGGCGGAAGTAGGGCGTATGCCGCGCGTCGTCCAGCGACAGGGTGATGAGGTCGGCGCGTTTGCCAGGCTCCAGCGAGCCGACCAGGTCCTCAATGTGCATCGCCCGTGCGCCCATAATGGTCGCCATCTCCACCACCTGCCGCGCGGGCAGGGAAGTGGGGTCGTTGGTGGCGACTTTGGCGATCAACGCGGCCAAGCGCAGTTCTTCGATCATGTCGAGGTCGTTGTTGCTGGCCGGGCCGTCCGTGCCGATGCCCACATTCAGACCCAACTCCAACATCTTGGCGACCGGCGCGATCCCGCTGGCCAACTTCAAGTTGCTGCTGGGATTGTGCGCCACGCCGACGTTGTAATGCTGCAAGGTGTGCATTTCGCCTTCGTCCAGGTGTACGCCGTGGGCAATCGTGGCCTTGGTTTTGAAGACATCGAACTTTTTGAGCCAGGGCACCGGCGGCATGCCATACGCCTTGCGGTGATCTTCAACCTCTTGCTTGGTCTCGGCCACGTGGATGTGCAGCGGCACATCAAACTCCAGCGCAATCGCCACCGCGCCCTTCAACAGCTCCGGCGTGACGGTGTACGGCGCGTGCGGCGCGATGCCGGGGACGATCAACGGGTGATCCTTCCAGCGCATCACGTAATCACGGGCGCGGGTTAGCCCTTCCTCATAGCTGCCGGCATCCGGGGCCGGGAATTTGAGCACGCTTTGCAGACACACGCCGCGCAGTCCCGCTTGCACGGTGGCATCGGCCACCGCTTCCTCAAAGTAGTACATATCCATAAACGTGGTGGTGCCGGAGCGGATCATCTCGGCGGCGGCCAACTGCGTGCCCAGCCAGCAGAAATGAGGGTTGACGAACTCGCGTTCCACCGGCATCATGTACCCCATCAGCCACACATCCAGCCGCAAATCATCGGCCAACGCCCGCAGCAAAGTCATCGGGGCATGGCCGTGGGTGTTGATCAGGCCGGGCATCAACACAGCATTGCCAACGTCCACCCGCTCGGCGGCCTCGTAAGCCGCCACGATCTCATCCTGCGGGCCTACCGCCACGATGGTTTCTCCACGCACCGCTACCGCGCCGGGGTTGTGGAGTGTGTACTGCGCATCCATCGTCAACACAAAATCCGCCGTAATCAGCGTATCCACCGAAGTCTTCTGTTCCATACTCTGCTCCTTTATGCTAAAAAGCCTATCCAAATTCCTTCAAAAACTCTTCCAGGCCGTGACGGACGGCATAAGCCGCCGCCTCGGCGCGATTGGTCAATCCCAGCTTGGCGAGGATGCTGCTCACGTAGTTGCGCACCGTGCCTTCCCCCAGGTACAGAGCGCGGGCGATTTCTTTGTTCGTCCGCCCCTCCGAAACCAGGTGCAACACCTTCATCTCTTGCTCCGTCAGCTCGGCGAAGGCCGCCGCTTGCTCTTGACGGGTTGCCATGCGCACACGGGCCAGCACGCGCTGCGTCACCGATGGGTCGAGCAGGGCCTCGCCCCGCCCCACACACTGAATCGCCCGCACCAGATCGTGACTGCCCACTTGCTTGAGCACGTATCCGGCAGCCCCCGCGCTGATCGCGTCGAAGAGCATCGCGTCTTCGGCGTAGGAAGTGAGCATGATGACCTGAGTCTCAGGATACACCTCCTTAATCTGCCGGCAGGCTTCAATCCCGTTCGTGCCCGGCAAGCGGATATCCATCACCACCACATCAGGCCGATGCTGCTGCACCTTACGGATCGCATCATCAGCCGAACCGGCCTCATCCACCACCACAAAATCCGGCTGACTGCACAGCAAGGCCCGCAGTCCCAGTCGCACGACTTCGTGATCATCCACAATCAAAATCCTCAACGCCATCATGCCCTCACTCAATAGGGTGCTAGTAAATGGTAAGTGACCCCTTCACCGGGGGCACTTTCCACGCGCAAGGTGCCTTCCAGCAGCCGTGCCCGTTCGCGGATGTTGCGCAACCCGTAGCCAGTGCTCACCGGCAACGTCGCCATCCCCACGCCGTCGTCAGAAACGGTGACTTCCAACAAATCCCCGTAGTGAACTTGAATCTTGACCCGATGGGCTTGCGCATGGCGGGCGGTGTTGGTCAATGCTTCCCGCACAATCTGGAGGATGTGCCGTCGCCGCTCCGAGGAAAGGATCGCCACCGGATCGCCGGTCACTTCCAGATCGGTTTCCAACAGGGTGTTGATGTGGAAGTCGTGCAACAATTGCTCAATGCCTTCGCACAAGTTAGCATCCGGCAGATCGCTGCGCAGATCAAAGATGTAACGGCGCAGGTCCTGAATCGTGCGGTTCAACCGCTCCATCACCCGCTGAAGCTGCGCCTGGGCATGGGAAGGGTCGCGCGGCAGAGTGTTCTGCACACCTTCCAGGAGCAGCCCGGCGGCGTAGATCGATTGGATGATGCTATCGTGCAATTCGCGGCTGATGCGCTCGCGCTCCGCGCTCAACGCCTGCAACCGCTCCACCCCCTCAATCCAACGTTCCACTTCCGATTGCACCGTGGTCAACACGCGCACCAGGCCCCAGGTGAAAGCAGCTCCGATGACGCTCCAGGCCCACGGTTCAACATCTGTCAGGGCAGCACTCGCGCCGGGCCAGGCCGCCAACAAACTCAACAGCCCGAAGAGCGCAACCATAGCCTCAATCAGATGAAGATAGCCGCGAATACGCCGCTGCAAATCGGCGTCGAACGTCTGCCGTCCCCGCCGCCGCAGCCCAATCGCGGCCAACACTCCGCCGGGGAAGGCCAGCCCGATCTGCAGAGCTTGGCGCACCGTTGACGGCTCAACCTGCCAGGCGCGGATCACGCCGAGCAACAAGAAGGCCGCGATCCACAACAGATTGATCCCTTGCAGCAGACGGGACGCCTGCCGTTCGGAATCCTCTCCTTCAAAGAGAGTCTGCACGCCAAAGGCCGCGAAATACGCATACCCCAACGCTTGCACCGCCAGAGGAAACAGCGGCGGCCATGCCGCCAGAGACGGGCTGAACGAGGCTAACAACTCATACCAGGCCACGGCGGATTCGCTAAAAGCGAACACACACAACCACGAAAGATGGCGGGCCAACATCACGCGCTTGCTGGTGGGATGTAAGAAACATACCGATAGACCCAAGGCAAAGAACGTCAGTCCGTGAAAAAATTGTCCCAGAATGTTCCAAACAATCATAGCGCCTCGTCTAAGCAGTTCAGTGGGCAGAGTATACCACACGTGAAAACAGTATCAAAGCTCATCTTTTTGAGGTGAGGAACATCACCGGTGGCAGAAACGTCAACGGAGGGTAACGAGCAGTTGCCTCCGCAAGGCTTGGGCAACTGCGGGGATCACCACAGCAGATTAATCGGCGGGTGAACGACTCTCACGCAATTTCCAACAGACCATACTTTGCCAGTTCCAACAAGGACTGTGGCAGAGGCTCCCCCACATAAGTCAATACCAATCGCTGTCCGGCGCGGGTAAAGGCCATGTACAACTGCTTGGTGTGCATCTGTACTAACTCTATTCGCTCTCCTTCAGACAGATGCAGGCTTCCCTCTTTCTCAAACAGTTCGTGAATTCCGGCAAGGAACACCGTCGGGCTTTCCAGCCCGGTACAGGCATTGAGCGTGGTCACGCGAATAAACTCACCCGGCAGTTCGTCTTTCGGATCGCGTGCGGAGTTGGGGCCAAGACGCTGATTCAGCATTTCCAGAATGGCCGTAGCGCCACGAGCACTGGCGTGCAGCACCAGGATATGCCGTAGCGACAAGCCTTTCTCCACTGCACGGGCGATCTCATCAACGAGCCGCGCCCGCTCATCCTGCGGAGCGGAGAACTGTAGCAGTATAGGTGGATGACCTTTCGGCATTCCGGCCAGGTCCGGTTGAAGCCAATCAGCCTTATCTTCTGGCAATCGCTGACGATAGAAAGCTAGGGCAAATGTGAGAATGGGGCGGGTGGTACGATAACTACGCCGCAGGCGATATGAATGTCCCCGCGCATCCATACCGGCGATGGATCGCCAAGACTCACCACGCCGTAAGAATCCTTGCGTGGAATCTGCGGCCATGAAGAGATACCCTTTTTCCGGCGAAACCAGTTCCCGCACAATATCAAACCACACCCGCGCGAAGAACTGCGCCTCGTCTATCAACACCACATCATATTGCGGAGGATGCACCTGACCTTCTTCAAGCCAGCGGCGATAACGCAGGGGGACATCCCACCAGTCCATGACCTCCTGTTCTTTGAGGCGTAGTTGATATAAGCGGATTGCCTCAAAAATCTGCCGCCGCTGTGATCTAGTTAAACGAAAGCCACGTCCACGTCGGTTCGCCCCCAAATATTCCTCACGAGTAGCGATGCCTTGATCTTTCACCCATTCCAGTTCACTCCGAAACATTCCCAGAGTAATAGACGTATCATGCAACTCGCGACGCCAAATCTCTCTCAGCCATCGATCCCGCCAGGGGCCAGAGATAGGATTGTACTGTTCATCTTTAGGCCAATGGCGACGGCACCATCCCATAAAAGTATGCCATCGGACACCTCTTGGCTGTGTCCCATCAAGCATTTGATAACGTACCCGCATTTCTCGAATGAGCGGGCGATTATGAGTAAGCACCAGATAGGATTTCTTGGGGAAGCGAGCTTGCAATAAACGCAAACGATACAGCAGCACCAACGTCTTACCACTCCCGGCTACCCCGTTGACCACCTGGAAACGCAATTTCCGCACCACCTGTTCGCCGTAGGTATCTAGTTCCAGATCGCTCTTGACCACAGCCTCTTGGTTATAATCCAAAAGGTAATTCGTCAATTTAGCCTTTAAGTTGCGCTGCCGGGCCGCTATACGGGGCACAAATGCTGACGGCACAACTATTTCCGGGGAGAATTGAGCACGCAACGCCAGCACCATTTCCGCATCCAGAGGTTGTGCCGGGAACAACTCGCCCCAGGACGCTGCACCTTTGCCATAGAGCCAAGATCTATCCAGCCGCACAAACTCAGGGGCCGTTCCTGATTGCTCAATCGCTTGCAGATCCTCTGCGTCGAGGTTGGGGAAGAGCACCACGCCCGTGACTCGCACCTTAGGCACGCCTTCCTTAGCCACTTGATTCAAAAAGGTCCGCAGACAAAGCTCCGCAGCCGACCCCGGGACGGCGGTCTCCTGCTCAAAATCCAGCAACTGCAACTGTGGAGATTGTTGAGCTTGCCGCGATGTGGCCCGACTCACTTTGATCAACAAAGCCCGCTGCTCCGAATCGAGCACGAGGAAGTCTGGAGCTTCCGCATCCGATTCCCACAACGTAAGGTGCAACCAGACTTGCCAATCATCCGGCAGGGACTTGAGCACGAGGAAGGCTCGCGCCACCTCTGGAGTACCATTGCCTACAAGTTTTTCGGGGAAAATACGTGCCATCAGATTCCACCTCCATAGGGCAAGCGGCGCAAAGTGCAGTATTGCAAAAGATCGCGAAACAAAGCCACCGTGGCTTGCTGCTCAGGCAAGTCCGGTTCAGCCTTCAACACAGCGCTGCTCCCCACAATAATGAGCTTGGTGCGCGGGCGAGTAATGGTCACATTAAGCCGCTCAGCTTGAAAATAAAATGCGGCCAGCTCTTTCGCGAAAGTGGCACTGGAGGTAGTCATAGAAAACAAGATGACTTCCCGCTCCTGTCCCTGCATCCGCTCTACCGTATCAACCACCAGATTGCGGCGCATTTCCCGATCCGAAATGACGCGCCGCAGGCGATTGCGAATCTCACGAGCTTGCGTCCGATAAGGAACAATAACACCGATCTCCAACGGGTCCAAGCCCGCTCGCAAGAGGGCCAACACCAAGTCCACTATCACACCAGCTTCACGGCGGCTGCGGGTGGTGGTATTGTAGGTGAAGAGGTCAACAAAGACCGCCGGATGCTTCGGGTCCAAGATAGGCCACCAAGGCTCATCTATCGGGAGCAAGCGCAATCGTCTCTCCCCCACACCCTGCGCCGGGCGCAGACGTTGTTCATAAAACTGACGGCTGGGCCAAG
Source organism: Thermoflexales bacterium (assembly GCA_015486785.1). GTDB lineage: Bacteria > Chloroflexota > Anaerolineae > B4-G1 > SLSP01 > S014-19. The sequence goes on along the minus strand of WFQZ01000009.1, from coordinate 10,486 downwards.
CAGTAAGCTCGTCATTCATACGGTAAGTATCGGTCAACATAGTATCGTAGCCACGGCCAGCCAGATACTTAAAGATCGAAGTACGGGACAATGGCAAGTCCACATCCAGATATGCCGCCACAGGAGGCAATTGCTGATCGTCACCGATGAAGATGTAACGATGAGCCGCCAACATCCCCATGATCGCCAGCGGCAAAGTAACCTGAGAAGCCTCATCAAAGATCACCGTATCAAACTCCACCTCAGACAAACGGGAAGTCCGAGTGGCAAACGGCGTCGCACCGATGATGTATCCTTCAGAGATTCCGCCAAACTGAGAGCTGGTAAAATCCTCAAAATTATCCACGATCAGGCCGCTGGCCCGCGATCCAGAGCCAATTTTGCATATTGGGAGATCATCCCCCACCACCTGAGCGATCTTATTCAAAGCATTGTGAATAGCGCGATGGGTGAGCGCAGTGACAAGCACTCGTTCCCCTTCTTCCGCCAGCACCCGCGCCAGATGCGCTAAGACAAAAGTCTTACCCGTGCCCGGCGGCCCCTGAATAAGATAAGTCAGGTCAGTGGCATAAGCCTGAGCCATAGCCTCGGCCTGGCTCTCATTCAAACCGGCCCTCATAGCCTCGCTCCAACCACGTTCGTAAGCTGCAAAGTCAACATTAGGAGCTAAGTCGCCTAACAACAGCGGCAGAATACGACTGCGCCCCACATTGCTATCAGCGACCTCGGCCAAAGCCGCCAGGTAAAAATCTCTGAGATCAACATACCCCTCGTCGGCGATCCAGTCGGCAGGATCTTCGAAAATGCGCATTAAATTACCCTTAACCAGGCTAAACTCCAATCGCATTTCATCGTCAATCTCAAGCACCACTTCGGTGGGCGGCTCCAACAAGGGATGACTTTTGTGTAAAAACAGATAATCACCTTCGCGGAAACGGGAATTGTTCGTCATACACTTGAAGATCAAATTACCCGTATGCTCATTTGTCCCCACGTATGTCAGCCCCTCAATGGCGTAACCTTTGCGCACCCGCTCACCGAGCGGCAATGACCATTGCCGCTCAAAATGCTTGCGCTGCCCCTCAGATTCCTTTCGGAGCAGGATTTCGAGTCGCCGCAAGAGTTCAGCCGCTGTCATACGATTGTCCCCGGAAGCCATTGAATGTATGCCCCGCCCTCATTTGAGATTTCACCCACAACCAAAGCAGCAGCCAGTATACCCCGGTATGTAGAGAGGGGCAAGGCTGCATACCACCTCATTGTCCATGTACAACTTAAAATTTATCACCGCCGAAAGATGGCGCGGGGATCATCCACAGTCGCCGAACAAAAAATGCCCGACCCGATGAGCATCAGGTCAGGCATTTCCCTGTCGGGGCGGGCGGATTTGAACCGCCGATCTCTACAACCCCATTGTAGCGCCCTAGCCAAACTAGGCCACGCCCCGTTAGGCAACAGGGGCGATTCTACCACGGGGCAATGAACTGTCAAGCATCCCCACGCGCCCCGGTGAGGGCCGACCCGCGCAGAAAAACGCGCCCTTGATCGCTGTGTTATAATTGAAACGGTCTTGACCTGCACATTGATAGCTCTAAACAGCAGGTAAGAAATACCATCCATTGGAGGCTAAATGATATCTTGGCTTGATTCACAAGGATCAGAAATGGAAGAACTACGTAAATTGATTCCCGAAGAGTTACCGATTTTGCCGCTGCGCAATACGGTCGCTCTGCCATACCTGGTGATGCCCCTGGCGGTGGGGATTCCCCGCTCCATCAAGTTGATTGAGGATGTTGAAAAAGGCAACCGCCTCTTGGGCTTGGTGATGATGACCGACCCCGCAATAGAAACCCCCACCAAGGAGCAAGTGTACACCGTAGGCACCGTCGCCGTCGTTCATCGCTTGATGCGGGGCGATGACGGCACGCTGACCGTGTTCATTCAGGGAATCGAACGATTCCGCATCAAGGAATGGACCACGGAAGAACCCTACCTCAAGGCCAAAATCGACTTGATCCCCGACATTGCCGAAAACAACATCATTGAAGAAGCCTTGCGCCGCAACCTGATTGACGTGGCCACTCAACTAGCGCAGCTTATCCCCCAATTTCCCGACGAAGCCCTACAATTCATCCAGCAACTGCACGATCATCGCTTGCTGGTCTACCTGGTGGCCTCCAACATGCGCGTGGAGGCGCAAGACGCCCAGCGCATCCTGGAAATGGACAAATTGGTGGATAAAATGGAGCACCTGGTCAAAGTGCTCACCCGCGAACTGGAAGTCCGCCAGATCGGCCAGCGGATTCAGGAAAAGGCTAAGGAAGAGATCAACAAGAACCAGCGCGAATACTACCTGCGGCAGCAATTGGACGCCATCCGCCGCGAGCTGGGAGAATCAGACGAGGGCAGCCGCGAGGTGGAAGAGTACCGCAAGAAGATTGAAGAATCCGGTATGTCCGAAGAAGCCCAAAGCGAGGCCCAGCGCGAGCTGGCGCGGCTCGAAAAGATGCCGCCGCAGGCCGCCGAATACTGGGTCATCAAAACGTACCTTGACTGGCTCATCTCGCTCCCCTGGCAAGCCGTCACCGAGGACAACCTGGAGATTGAGCACGCCCGCACCGTCCTGGATGAAGACCACTACGACTTGAAGGACGTGAAAGAACGCATCTTGGAATTCCTGGCGGTGCGCAAGCTGCGCAAGGAACGCAACTTTGACGACAGCGACTTGACCGACCTGCAAGGGCGCAAAGTCGAAGGCACGGGCGCGATCCTGGCCTTCGTGGGGCCGCCCGGCGTGGGCAAAACCTCACTGGGGCAATCCATCGCGCGGGCCTTGGATCGCAAATTCACGCGCATGAGCCTGGGCGGGATGCGCGACGAAGCCGAGTTCCGAGGCCATCGCCGCACCTACATCGGCGCGATGCCCGGACGCATCATGCAAGCCATCAAGCGCGTGGGCGTCAAAAACCCGGTCTTCATGCTCGACGAGGTGGACAAAATCGGCAACGACTGGCGCGGCGATCCCTCCTCCGCCCTGCTGGAGGTGCTCGACCCACAACAGAACCACGCCTTCCGCGACCACTACCTGGACGTAGATTTTGACTTGAGCAAAGTCCTGTTCATCTGCACCGCCAACACCACCGCCACCATCCCCGCCCCGCTGCTGGATCGCATGGAAATCATTGAAATTGACGGCTACACCGAGTACGAAAAAGTACACATCGCCCAAGAGTACCTCGTTCCCCGCCAACTCAAGATCAACGGCCTGTTGGAACAAGAAGTCACCTTCGCCGAAGCCGCCTTGCGCACCATCATCCGCGACTACACCCGCGAGGCCGGCGTGCGACAATTGGAGCGCGGCATCGGCAAAATCTGCCGCAAAATCGCCACGCTCGTAGCCGAGGGCGAAGGTCAACCGGACGGCCACATCACCCCGGAGCGCACCCGTGAGCTTCTGGGCAAACCCCGCTACCACTTTGAAGCCGCGCTGCGCACCGAACGGCCCGGCGTCGCCACCGGCCTGGCGTGGACGCCTACCGGCGGCGAAGTGCTCTTCGTGGAAGCCGCGACAATGCCCGGCAACGACGGCAACCTCATCCTCACCGGCCACCTCGGCGACGTGATGAGCGAATCCGCCCGCATCGCCCTGAGCTACGTGGAATCCCACTTCAAAGAGCTGGGATTGGACGAATCGTGCTGCAAGGGCAAAATCCACCTGCACGTCCCCTCCGGCGCGGTGCCCAAGGACGGCCCGTCCGCCGGCATCACCATGGTCACGGCCCTGGTCTCGCTGCTCACCGGTCGTCCGGTGCGCCCGGACGTGGGCATGACCGGCGAAGTCACCTTGCAAGGGCAAGTCCTGCCCATCGGCGGACTCAAACTCAAAGTCCTGGCCGCCCATCGCGCCGGACTGAAGACGATCATCATCCCCGAACTCAACGAAATCGACTTGGACGATCTGCCGCAAGAAGTCCGCGACGAACTGAACTTCGTCCTGGTTAAAGACGTGCGCCAGGTATTGGAGCACGCCTTGCAACCGCCGGAGGAAGAAGCCCCAGCCTCGGAAGCATAACCATGGCCAACTGGATCACGATCTCGCGCATACCTTTACTGACGTTGATCGTCTGGCTGCTCTACCGCCCTAGCTACGGAGCACGCGACTTGGCCGCATGGCTGATCATCGTGCTGATCGCGCTGGACTCACTGGACGGCATCGTGGCCCGCAAGCGCGGCGAAAGTTCACTGCTGGGCAGCGTGCTGGACATCGCCGCCGACCGCACCGTGGAATTTGTGATGTGGGTCGTCTTCTCCGACCTGCGGGCCATTCCGGTCGTGATCCCGCTGATCGTTCTGGCGCGGGGCGTCTTCGTGGACGCCATCCGCGCCGTCGCTCCGTCCAAGGGACTCAAGCCGTTCGAATTGCTGCAAACCAAAGTGGGGCGTTTCCTGGTCGGATCGCCGCTGCTGCGCACCCCCTTCGCGCTCGCCAAGGCTTTCGCCTTCTTCTTCCTCGCGCTGATGCTGGCCCAGCAAGCCAACGGCACGCTCAGCCAAACGACCTACGCCCTGGCTCAAGGCGGAGCTTGGTTCGCCTTCGCCCTGTGCCTCATCCGGGGGCTTCCCGTCCTGATAGAAGCCCCACGCGCCCTGCGGGAGGATTGACATGTCCAACATTGATCCGCATTTCCCCCTGGTGGAAAACCATCGCCATCTGGATGGCAGCATACGGCTGGAAACGATCTTGGAGCTGGGACGGCAATACGGCATCCCGCTGCCCGCCTGGGATGTGGAGGGACTGCGTCCCTACGTCCAGGTGACCGAGCCGCAGCCCGGCTTGATGGCCTTCATCGCCAAATTTGAGTGGATGATCAAAGTGCTGGCGCACCCGGACGCCTGCCGCCGCGTGGCCTACGAGAACGTCGCCGACGCGCACCGCGAAGGGATTGACCACATAGAACTGCGCTTCAGCCCTTGGTTTATGGCCTCCGCCCATCAACTCGCCCCTGAGGCGGTGGTGGAAGCCGTCGTTGACGGCGTGCAAGCCGGGGCGCGGGACTTCGGCATCTCGGTCGGTCTGATCGGCATCCTCAGCCGCACCTACGGGCCGGAAATCGCCCGCCGCGAGCTGGAAGCCCTGCTCACGCAGCGCGACGCCTTGGTGGCCCTGGATTTGGCCGGGGATGAGGCGCACATGCCGGGCGAGCTATTCGTGGAACACTTCCGCCGGGCGCGGGACGCCGGTTGGCAGATCACCGTCCACGCCGGAGAGGCCGCCGGGCCGGAAAGTGTGTGGCAAGCGATCAACGAACTGGGCGCAGTGCGCCTGGGACACGCCGTCCACGCCATCGCAGACCCGGCCTTGATGGACGAGCTGGCCGAGCGGCGCATCGGCATTGAAGAAGCACTCACCAGCAACGTACAGACGAGCACCGTCGCCGACTACCGCAGCCACCCGCTGCGCACGTTCCTTGAGCGCGGCTTGTGCGTCTCGCTCAACACCGACGACCCCGGCATCAGCGGGATTGACCTGGCGCACGAGTACGACATCGCCGCCCCCGCCGCCGGGCTGACCCCAGCACACATCCATCAAGCGCAACGCTGCGCCCTGGAGATGGCCTTCCTTCCGGCGGACGCCAAAGCCGCCCTCATCGCCTCAAAAGCGCACCCGCAGCCGTAACTTGCGCAGCAACACCCCCAGCGGCCCGGTGATCACGTGGCCCGCCGTGGCCGCCTGGGGCGACCGATTCCCGTAGACCTCGTAATGCACCATCTGCGCCAACGGCTTGCGTGCCGGCGGCTCCGGCGATTCGGCAGGGAAGCCCAAAGTCAACAGCCCCACCAACTCTATGTGCGCGGGCAGCTTGAGCACTTGCCCGATAGCGTCCTTCTCCAGCCCGCCGACCCAGCAACTGCCCAGCCCCAACGCCGCCGCCTGGAGCATCATCTGCCCCCCGGCCAGCCCCACATCCTCGTGCAGGAACTGCCGGTAAACGCGATTGCGCGTATCTCCGCACAGCGCGATGATCACCGGAGCCTCATCCACGTGCGCCCAGCGCAAAAAGTAATACGCCGCGTGCTCCGCCACCGCCTGCCGGATCGCCGCATCACGGATCACGATGAAGGCCCACGGCTGGCGATTGCTGGCCGAAGGCGCCCAGCGTCCGGCCTCCAACACCTGCTCCAACAACGCCTCCGGCACCGGCTCCGCCGTGTAACGCCGCACACTGCGCCGCCCGCGCAACAACTCCAAAGTCGCTTCTGGGGAAGGAAAAGTCATCGCTCACTCCTTAAAACAAAAACACGGTGCGAAATCGCACCGTGTTCCTCAACCACATCACCGCGTTACTTGCTCTCGCGGTACTTCACGTGCCGACGCACGAAAGGATCATACCGCCGCAGCTCCAGCCGCCCCGGATCGTTGCGGCGATTCTTCTGCGTGTAGTAAATATGACCACTCTCCGTGCTCTTCATCTTAACCAGAATACGTGCGCCCTTCTTCTTCTTAGCCATAATTCACCCCTTAAAACTTGATTGCTGAGTTTTTCAACGCCGCGCCATTATAGCGGACTTGAGTTGCACGTCAAGATCACCGCCCGTAGTTGTGAAAACCCTCCAATTGACGATAATCTATAATAGAAGTCCACCGCAAGAGACACAAGGGCGCACCCAACGCCCGCCGTGTCCCGACGGTGAGATCCCATCCGAGCAATCCGTGTGTCCATTTGAGTAACACATAACTTTCTAAGGAGGCCCTATGACCACTAAGGTGCAAGACCTGGCATTGCGCGAGTTCCACATCTCCCGCCAAGCGCGGGATCGTTACCAATTCGACGAAACTTTATTTACCCAGCACGGCAACGTCGTATTTGCCAACTTCCACGCCGCGCGACGCTTTGCCCAACGCCTCAACGCGCAACGCGACCTGGCCGCCCACCCCGAACAAGCGGTGCGTGCCGGAGAAATCAACGCCCTGGGGCTGATGGATGAAGTCCTCCATTACGTCATCCGCCAGTACCAAAAGATCGTCCAACCCCAAGTGCTCGGCCAAGCCATCGCCGCGCTGGAAGCATCCCTAGGCCGCGAGGCCGTGGACCAAGCCCTCCTCCAGTTCTGCGAGGAGTTTCCCCCCGCCGCCGTGTATCGCGGAGAAATGACGGCCCGCGAGTACCTCCAGGGACAAACGGAAAACACGCCCCACCGCGAGGTGGCCTTGGAAGAACTGCTGCTCCTGTGGATCACCAACCTGAATCCGGCCTGCGATCCGCTGCGCGAACTCTTTGACGACGCCCACTTGGAACAGGCCACCGCCTACCGGCAGATTATGAGGACCTTGGAGCAGTTCTTTGAGGAACAACCCCGCTTCGGGCCGGAAAATCAAACCCTGATCGCGTTGCTGCGCACGCCCGCGCTGCGGGCACCTCATTCGCTGGAGGCGCAGTTGGACTTCATCCGCCGCCACTGGCTCGGCTTGATCGCGCCCTACCTGCATCGCCTGTTGCGCAGTCTGGACTTCTTGACCGAAGAGAGCAAGCTCTTCTTCGGCTTCGGGCCGGGGCCGGAAACGTTCCAGCCCTACGAGTTCACCTCTACAGAGGAAGAGGAAATCGAGAACTTCAGCCCCGATAGCGACTGGATGCCGCGTCTGGTGCTGCTGGCCAAGAACGCCTACGTGTGGCTGGATCAACTTACCAAGGAATACGACCGCCCCATCGTCCACCTGGATCAAGTCCCGGACGAGGAATTGGACAAACTGGCGCGGCGCGGATTCACCGGCCTGTGGCTGATCGGCCTGTGGCAGCGCAGCACCGCCTCCAAACGCATCAAGCAGCGGATGGGCAACCCCGAAGCCGTAGCCTCCGCCTACTCCCTCGACGACTACCGCATCGCCGACGACCTGGGCGGAGAGGCCGCCTACGAAGCCCTCAAAGCCCGCGCTATGCGGCGGGGCATCCGCATGGCCAGCGATATGGTCCCCAACCACATGGGCATTGATTCCCGCTGGGTCATTGAGCACCCGGATTGGTTCATCAGCCTGGACTACGCCCCCTTCCCCGGCTACTCCTACCAAGGCCCGGACCTGTGCGACGATCCGCGCGTGGGCATCTACCTGGAAGACCACTACTACGAACGCAGCGACGCCGCCGTGACCTTCAAGCGCGTGGATCACTGGACCGGCGACACGCGCTACATCTACCACGGCAACGACGGCACCAGCATGCCCTGGAACGACACCGCCCAGTTGAACTACCTGAAGCCGGAAGTGCGCGAAGCCGTCATCCGCACCATCCTCGCCGTGGCCCGCCGCTCCCCCATCATCCGCTTCGACGCCGCAATGACGCTGACCAAGAAACACTACCAACGATTGTGGTTCCCGGAACCGGGCCACGGCGGAGACATCCCCTCGCGGGCCGAGTTCGGCATGACCAAAGCCGAGTTTGACCGCGCCATGCCCCAAGAATTCTGGCGCGAAGTCGTGGACCGCGTGGCCGCCGAAGCCCCCGACACCCTCCTGCTGGCCGAAGCCTTCTGGCTGATGGAAGGCTACTTCGTCCGCACGCTGGGCATGCATCGCGTCTACAACAGCGCGTTTATGAACATGCTGCGGGACGAGAAAAACGCCGCCTATCGCCAACTGATCAAAAACACGCTGGAATTTGACCCCCAAATCCTCAAACGCTACGTCAACTTTATGAACAACCCCGACGAACGCACCGCCGTGGATCAATTCGGCAAGGGCGATAAATACTTCGGCGTCTGCACCATGATGGTCACGCTCCCCGGCCTGCCGATGTTCGGCCACGGCCAAGTAGAAGGGTACGCCGAAAAGTACGGCATGGAATTCCGCCGCGCCTACTGGGACGAATCCCCCGATCCCTGGCTGGTGGAACGACACACCCGCCAGATCGCGCCACTGCTGCACCGCCGCGCCCTCTTCGCCGAAGTGGAGCACTTCTACCTCTACGACTTCTACACCGCCGATGGCAGCGTGGACGAAAACGTCTTCGCCTACTCCAACAAATGGAACGGCGAGCGTTCATTGGTGCTCTACCACAACAAATATGCCGAAACCGCCGGCTGGATTCGCAGCACCGCCGCCTACGCCGTCAAAGACCCGGACGGCGAAAAGCACCTGGAACAACGCACCTTGGCACAAGCCCTTGACCTGCCCCCCGAAAGCGACGCCTACCTCATCTTCCGAGACGCCGTCACCGGCCTGGAATACATCCGCTCCGTCCGCACCCTCGGCGAGCAAGGGTTATACGCCCAACTGAGTGCCTACCAAGCCCAAGTCTTCGTAGACTTCCGCGAAGTCCGCGACAACGAATGGGGACAATACGGCCAACTGACCCGCCACCTCAACGGGCGCGGCGTCCCCAGCATCAGCGAAGCCCTGCGCGAACTGCTCCTAGAGCCGATCTACGCCCCCTTCCGCATGCTGGTCAGTGCCCCGGCCTTCCGCTGGCTGCTCAAAGCCCGCACCGACGCCGAGGACGGCCCCATCAACCCGCGCATCCTGACCCAAGTGGAGCAAAAAGTCCGCGACCTGCTGACCGCCGTCGCCCACGCCGCCCCGCCCCAGGGCGACATTGAAACCCTTTCCGCCCGCACCCGCCGCCGCCTGGCCCTCCTCTTGACCCTGGAAACCCACCTGGCCGCAGCCGATCCCGCCGTGCAAGCCTACCTCCTCGCGCCGCTGCAATCCAACGCCCCGGACGTATGGGGCACCCTGCTAAGCTGGCTGTTCGTCCGCCCAATGGGCGAGCTGGTGGACGAAACCCACGGCGCGGAACTGAGCGCGGAATGGCTGGACGAATGGCTCTTGGGCAAACGCATCGCCGCCGCACTTGAGGAAGTCGGACTCGACGCAGGCGAGGCCTGGCGAGCCGTCACCGCCGTCAAAATCCTGCTGCGAGCCGCGGCCTGGCTGCCGGACAACGACGACCCGGCCCCGCTCCACACCCTCCTGCACCGCGCCTTCCAGAGCGCGGAAGTCCGCTCCTACCTGGGCGTCAACCGTCACCGAGGCATCCTGTGGTTCAACAAAGAAGCCTTTGAACAATGGGTCTGGTGGCTGAACATCCGCACCGCCCTCGACAACCTTGACGCCCCGCAGCCGGACATAGCAACCCTGGAACGCACCTACCGGCAGACCGAATCCCTGCTCAACCTCGCCGGACGCGCCGCATACCAAGTCGACGCCCTGCTTGAAGGTGCGCTGGCATCGGCGACGCGGGCCGACGGAGTCGCCGACGCGGAATAACGAAGTCGCCGACCCGGGCCAACGAAGTCGGCGACTCTGAGTGATGGAGTCGGCGACCCTGGCTGACGAAGTCGGCGACCCTGGCCGACGGAGTCGGCGACCCGGGCCAACGAAGTCGGCGACTCTGGGTGACGGAGTCGGCGACCTGGGCCAACGAAGTCGGCGACACGGGCCAACGAAGTCGGCGACTCTGGGTGACGGAGTCGGCGACCCGGGCCAACGGAG
>WFQZ01000008.1 GCA_015486785.1 Thermoflexales bacterium | reverse complement strand
TGCTCTCGGAGCGCGAAGGGGGAACGCTGCCCCGTCTGCTGGTCAGCCCCACCCCGCCCCTGACAATCCTGGTAGGGAAGATGGGCAGCATTGTGCTCATCGGCCTGAGCCAGATGCTGATCCTGTGGGGCGCGACCTCGCTGATAGGGGCGCACTGGGGCGCGGCGGGAGGCGTACTCCTCGCCATCATCGCCCTGGTGCTCTGCGCCACCGGCGTAGGCGCGTTGATCACCGCCTGGTCTCGCACCGCGCGGCAGGCCGGCGCGTTGGGGACGGCGGTCGCGCTCATCGGGGCGGGATTCTCCGGCAGCTTCTTCCCCCGCTTCTTCCTGCCGACCTGGGTACAAACCCTCAGCCTGATCACCCCCAACGCCTGGGGCATTGAACTTTTCTCGCGGCTGCAAAGTGGAGCTGCGGCGGGCGAACTCCTCCCGTGGCTGGCCGGCGTGCTGGCCGTGACGGTCATCTACTACGCCATCGCCCTGCTGGGATTCCGCCGCCAATTTGATTGAGGTGCCGACAATGAAACTATGGGCTTTGATCCGAAACGAATTTTTGCGGGAATTTAGCTCCGGGGTCTCCATCGTCTATTTTCTCGTCCTGCCCCTGCTGTTCATCGTAGCCGTCGGCGCGGGGCTGAGTCCGATGATGGATTCAAGCGGCCGGCCGGACGAAATCCACCGCCCTATTGAGGTGCTGCGGCAGGACGACGGCGCATTGGCCCGCGCCTTCGTGGATGCCCTGCGCGAAGTCAACTTGCAGCCCCGCGAAGTGCTCACGCTCACGGAAGAGGAGTTCGGGTTGATGATTCCGGCTGATTTTTCCGCGCGGCTGCTGGCCGGACAACCGGCCACCGTGACCCTGCACGAAGCTCCCATGGACAGTGCCGCGCCGGTCGTTGAGGAAGCCGTCAACGCAGCGCGGGGGCGCGTGGGCGGCGCGGTACTGACCGCCCAATTGGGCGTGGCACAAGTGGCCGCTATGCTCCCCGCCCAAACGCACAAAGCCGCCTTCTTTGCAAGCGTCCTCACCGAGACCTTAGCGGCAGCCGCGCACCCGCCGGCGGTCATCCAAGTGCATTGGGCCAAGGCGGCGACCTCCGCCAACCCGATCAGCGGCGCGGGACAGGCCGCCGCCGGGCAAATGGTAACCTGGGTACAAATCACGCTGCTGGGCATCGCCGAAGTGTTGGTTGATGAGCGGGCGCGGGGCACACTGCGCCGCATGCTCATCACGCCAACCCGCTGGGTGACGCTCCTGGGCGGGAAGCTGCTGGCGCATCTGCTGTTGGGACTCACCCAGATCGCCTTGCTCATCGTCGGCGGGGAACTGCTCTTTCACGTGGGATGGGGCCAATCGTCTGCGGCCACGGCGTTGGTCTCCGTGGCCTTCGCCCTGGCGACCGTCAGCCTGGGCGTGTGGCTGGCGACGCTGGTGAAAACCCGTAAACAGGCCAGCAGCATCACGATGGGGCTGTCTTTGACGATGGCCGCGCTGGGCGGCGCGTGGTGGCCGTTGGAAATCACGCCCCCCGCCTACCGCAACATCGCGCACCTGCTCCCCACCACCTGGGCGATGCAGGCCTACGACAAAATCTTGACTCAAGGCGCGGCGGTGAGCGACGTGTGGCTGGAGTCGCTGGTGCTGCTGGGGTTCGCGGCGGTCTTCGTCGCCTTGGGGCTGCGAGCTTCGGGGAAACTACGGGCGTAGTTAGCTCTGATCCTTCTCGTTGGGCAGGGGCAGCGCGATGTAAAAAGTGCTGCCCTGGTTCAACACACTTTCCACCCACACCCGCCCATCGTGCCGTTCCACGATGGACTTGACCAACGCCAGCCCCAATCCCGTCCCCTGGATGTGGCCGGTTTCGCGGCGTTTGATGCGGTAGAACTTCTCAAAAAGCCGCACCAAGTTCTCCTGGGCGATGCCGATGCCGTTATCTGATACGTGGATAATCGCCTCCGTGTCCGTGGTCTCCAGCCCCACGCTCACGTGACCGCCGGCAGGCGTGTACTTGATCGCGTTATCCACCAGGTTGCTGATCGCCTGCCGCAGCAAGGTACGGTCTCCGATCACCGTGGGCGCACCCTCCGAAGGCTCCAGGCGCAGCGTGATGCCCTTGGTCGTAGCCCGTGCCCGCATCGTATCCACCGCCTCAATCAAGATCAAGCCCAACTGGCAGGATTCCTGTCGGATGCCCACGCCGGTATCAATGCGCCGCAGGTTCAGCAGATCGCTGATCAACGCCCCCATCTGGTCAATCCCCTCCAGGATGCGCTGGAGATACTCGTGCTGCTTGTCGTTGAGTTCCCCCACCACCATCAACATCGTCGCGTACCCTCGGATGAAGGTCAAGGGAGCGCGGAGGTCGTGGGACACGGTGGCGACAAAGTCCGACTTCATCTCGTCCAGCTCTTTGAAGTGCGTGACATCCCGCAGCACCACCACTTTGCCCTTGGAAAGTCCCTCGCTCCCTAAAACCGAGGCGATGCTGGCATAGAACGTTTTGCCGTCCTCCATCGGCACTTCCACGGTGACCGCCTGCTGATGTTCTCCGCCAATGGAAGTGCGCAGGGCTTCGATCAGGGACTTGGGAACGTCGGTTTCTTGCAGCGAGCGGCCATAGTGCCGCTCATCCAAGGCCAAGACCTGCTGCGCCGCCGGATTGAAGAGCAGCAAACGCATCTCGGCATCGGTGACCAAAATCGCGTCCGCCGTGCTCGCCAAAATCGCCGAAAGCCGTTGTCGGCCTCCCTCTGCCGCCTGGAACAGCCGCGCATTTTCCACCAGCACCGCCGCTTGATTCGCCAGCGTGGATAGGAAATTGATCCGCGCCTCGTCAAACGTGTGCAACGTATCCGACCCCACCCACAACATCGCCACGGTCACTTCGTGGGAGCGCACCGGGAAGATCGCCACACTGCGCAGCTTGGACTTGCTGGGCATAGGGATGCGCGTCTGGGAAAGGTCGTGGATGATCAGCGGCTCTTTGCGGTGGGAAAGGGCCTGCGCGAACCCTCGGTCCCATTCGGCAAAAGCCTCGTCCGTATCGCCCACGGCGAAGACGCGCAAGATTTGCTCACGGCTGCCCAACAGCACAAAGCGCACCGTCCGCGCCCCCGTCTCCTCCAGCGCACCTTGGAGCACCTGCGGCACACCGCGCTCCAGGTCCAACGTCACCGAGATGCTCTGCGCGATGCGCAGCAACAGCGAAAGATCGTTGAGCCGCGCTTTCAAACGCTCGCGCATCTGCTCAAAGGCCTGCCCCAACTGCGCCACCTCGTCCTGCCCCTCAATCTGCACCGAGACATTCAGATCGCCCATCGCAATATGCTGCGCCGCCTCGGCCAGCGAGTTGAGCGGCTGCGTGATGCGCGTCGAAAGCAGCGGCAGCGCGATGAGCAGCAACGCGCCGGTGATGATCTGCACCAGCAGCAACGGCCCGGCGATCAACGTCGCCGCATCCAGCACCGTCGCATACGGCACCTGAAGCACCACCGTGTAAGGCGTCCCGTTCACCTCCCAAACATACGTGATCAACGGCTGCCCCGAAGGCGCAACGTCCATATACGCCGTACCGACGTCCTCGCCCTCCCCCACCGTCAACTGCTTGGCACTCAGGTTAGGCGTCCAGGGATGTAAAACGCGCGCCGGATCGGGATGGGCGATAATCTGCCCCTCGTCCACGATGAACCCCGAACCGCTATCCTGGGCCGCCTGCAAGGCCTGCAAAGCCCGCTGAATCTCCGGGTGAACATCCAATTGCACGCGCCCCAGCAAGAACGACACCGCCGGGCCGGAGTTATCCCCGTGCTCGCGAATGGGCGTCACGACCGTCAGCCCATACGCCCCGGAAGGAAGCTCCGAGACCTTCGTGACCTGCGAGATGCCGAACTCCAACGCCTCACGCACCGCCACCGCCTCGTCCGTCGTCAAGACCATTGATTGCGGCGTAGACGGCACGATACTCACCACCTGGAAGTTGGGATCAACGATGAGCAATTCCTGGAAGAACGCCACCACCTGCCGATCCTGCTCCAAAAGCTGAATCTGCTTCTGCGGATCAAGCAACGCCGGGTCCCGCGCAAAAGTCGCCAGCAGATTCTGCCCCGTGTAGTAGAAATGCGTAATATCATCCCCGGCATTGCTCGCGCTGCGCTGCATCTCCGAAATCGCCCGCTTCTGGGATTGCTGGATCGCCTGGAACGTCACCGCCAGCAGCGAAAGCACGATGCTCAACACCACCAGCGGGATGCTGATGAGCATAAACCGCGCCCGCAAGGAGCGGCTGTAGGCCGGGATTCTATCGGGCACGGGGCGCGGCCAGAAAGACGCGAAGGACACCGCCTGGAACAGCAGGCCGATGATGAGCGTGCCCGCCAGCCACACGGGCAACTCGTACAGCCAGATGGAGGAAACGTACCCAATCGCCGATAATCCATTGGTGGGTAAATTCGTACACAAGCGGCTGAGCGAGAGGAACAACAGCATCACCACCGCCGCCAGCGGCATCGCGATCACCGGCTGGCGCAGGAAAGTGAACAGCCGCCCCCGGTAAGTCTGATGAAACGCCCGCGCCAGCACATAGCCCCACACCACGAAGGCCAGCATATCGGTGAAGGTCAGCAGTTTCAACCAGCCCCAGGCCAAACTCCCGATCAGCCCGACCACCAACACCGGCCCGCTCCCCAGCCACACCGCCACCGCCGTCAAGATCGCCAGTCCGGCCAGCGACACCATCGGCGGGGAGGGCAGGACACCGACAGACGACATGTGCATCACCACACTGCGCCCCGTCAGCAGCAACACCATCTGCGCCGGCACGATGAGCACGCACGCCAGAGCGAAGAGCCAGCCCTGCGTCCTGGAAAGAGCCTTAAAATCCGCCCGCGACCGCCACAGCCCCCACAGGAACAGCGCGATATACCCACCAGATAACAACAAGGTCAACCAGGTGAGTGGATACTCTAACGAGTAATGCTGCGGATATCGCCACCATTCCAATTGCATCTTGCTTTCCCTTGCCGGTCGGAATCGCTGCCTAACTCGCTCAGCCTATCGGCGGCTGAGCCAGCGTGTTGAACTGATAATACTCAAACCACGGGAAACGGCAAACCTGGCGTGCATCTTTGTGGTACACTTCTAACGGCTAAGTCATTGCTCAGCTTGAGGCAAAAGGGCGAGGGGACTTCCCCACACCCAGGCGCAGAGCACGCGGAGAGAAGAAATACAGCCGCTACGTTTTGAAATACAGCCGCTGCGTTTTGAAATACAGCCGCTGCGTTTTGAAATGCAGCCGCTGCGTTTTGAAATACAGCCGCTGCGTGCGGGAGCAGTTACACGGCGAAAAAGTATGGACGACAAAGGAGAGTCAGTATGGACAACATCACCATCATCGGCGGCGGATTAGCGGGCAGTGAGGCCGCTTGGCAAGCAGCCCAACGCGGCGCGACGGTCACACTCTACGAGATGCGTCCCCACCAACAGACGGAGGCACACGTGAGCGGCGACCTGGCCGAGCTGGTGTGCTCCAACTCCCTCGGCTCGGACGCGCCCGACCGTGCCCCCGGCCTGCTCAAAGCGGAGCTGCGCCGCCTGCACTCGTTGCTCATCGCCCTCGCCGACGCGCACCGCGTCCCCGCCGGCAGTGCC
>WFQZ01000007.1 GCA_015486785.1 Thermoflexales bacterium | reverse complement strand
GGGCTGGCAGTGGGGGGCGGGTTGTTGCTGCCGCTGGAAACTTACGCCGATCTGAGCAAGTACCGCCCGCAACTCTTCGTCTGGCTGGCGCTGCTGGCGGCGATAGGCACCACCTGCTACTCTCTGATCGACGATTACGCCTTGCGCCTGCTGCGCGAAGTGCCGCAGCTTTCGGTCAGCGGGACGGCGGCCACGGTGATCTACTCCTTTTTTGAGGGCGTCACCTCATCGCTGTGGCTGGCGGTCTATGTGCTGGGGAAACGGGAGGAACGTCAAGCCCTGCGCGAGGTGCTCGGCGGCTATCTGAAGCCCGCCGCCATCGCCGGGCTGGGAATCTTCGCGGCCTACACGCTGGTGTTGGTGGCGATGGGATTCGTGCGCAACGTGAGTTACGTGGTGGCCTTCCGCCAACTGAGCGTGCCGCTGGGGACGCTGGTGGGCGTCTTCCTGCTGCACGAGCCACGGTATCGCCCCAAGTTCGTCGGGGTCGGCGCGATGTTCATCGGGCTGGTGCTGGTCGGCCTGGGGTAAGGCCGTTGTTTCATTAATGCTCCGTGGTATAATTTGCATACAATTTCCAAAAGGAACGATTATTCGAGGAGAGGCCCTATGGGAAATGAAGCCCCCAGTACATCACCAGCGGTAGAAAAGATCCCGGTGACGGCCAAGCCCACGGTCGCCGCCGCACAAGTTTCAGAGCAGCTTGCAGCGAACGCTGCGGCGCGAGCGGCACGAGATAAGCGCATTCAATGGCTGATCATCGGTGGCGTATTGCTGATCGTGCTCGCCATAGTGGGCGCCGTCGTGTTAATGGCTAACCATCCGCAGGCCACAGAGATCACCAGAGACATCGCGATTGTCTTCGTCGCCGTCGAGACTTTTGTGATCGGCCTGGTGATGATCTTGCTGCTCTTCCAGGTTCAGGCCCTAATTCGCGTGCTGCAAGACGAAATCGAACCGCTCTTACACTCGGTTAACGATACAGCGTCCACAGTTAGGGGGACGACAGATTTTGTAAGTCAATCAGTGGTCTCCCCAATTATTAAACTGGCCGGGTTCACCGCCGCCGCCCACCAAGTGACCCGCAACGTCACCAGCGTGCTCGGTGGACTTCGGTCGCAAGCTCATCCAAAAGGAGGGAAAGGAAATGGCAGATCAGAATAACAATGCAGGTTCATTTTTAATCGGATTCTTCATCGGCGGGTTGATGGGGGCCGGGATTGGGTTGCTCTTTGCCCCGCAGGCCGGGCCGGAAACGCGCGAGCAAATTCACAAGCAGAGCATCCAATTGAGCGAGCAGGCCACCACCAAGGCGGACGCAGCGCGGAAAAAGGCCGAGGCACTCCTGGCCGAAGCTCAGGAGAAGCTCAACGAGGCGACGAAGGAACTCAAGAGCCGCTCCAAGGGCTTGCAGGAGCAAACGAAGGCCGCCCTAGAAGAAGCGCAGAAGAAGCTGGCTCGCGCATCTCAAGAGGTCGCCGAGGACGAAGCCGAGGAGAAGGCCGTCGAAGAGGCGCAAGAAGCCGCCACAGACTAAGATTTGACGAACGCAGTTCACCGGGGAGCATCTGCAACGATGCTCCCCGATTTTTTTGCAACAAAAGACCCCCTGAAGGTGATGAGCCTTCAGGGGGCGAGGAAAGGAGAATCCCCACACGCCGGGTTGCCCAGGCCCAGCGGAATGGGCAAGTGATCGCACTACCGACTTGTGTCGGGTAGCGCAATGGGCACGGTGAAGTAGAAAGTGCTGCCTTGCCCCGGCTCGCTTTCTACCCAGATACGCCCACCTTGCATTTCAACCAGACTTTTGGTAATCGCCAGCCCCAACCCGGTGCCGGATTGTTCACGCACCCGGGGATCATCGGCACGGAAGAACTTGGTGAACAAACGCACCTGATCTTCCGGGGCAATGCCGATCCCCGTATCGGTGATGGCGCAGCGGATGAATTCCGGCTCGTCTGGTGAGAGCCAGGCCCGCACGGCGATCAGCCCTTGATAGGGCGTGTACTTCGCGGCGTTGCTGAGCAAGTTGATCAAAATCTGGGTCAACCGCTCCGGATCGGCCATCGCTTTAGGCAGCCCCGGCCAAATATCAACCGTCAGCACCTGGAGCCGTTCGCGGATCATCTCCTCGATGGTGCCGAGAGCCTCTTCTACAGCAGCAGCGAAATCGGTAGGCTGCACATTCAGAGATAGCTGCCCCGTCTCAATGCGCGAAATATCCATCAAGTCATTCACCAGCACCCGCATACGGTTGATGTTGCGCTCAATGGCCTCCACAAACTCTTGTTGCTTAGGGGCAAG
>WFQZ01000006.1 GCA_015486785.1 Thermoflexales bacterium | reverse complement strand
GTGGGGAAGTCCACCGTCGCCGCGATGCTGGCGATTGGCCTGCGGCAGCGCGATCTGCGCGTGGGTGTGCTGGACGCCGACATCACCGGCTCGAGCATCCCCAAGCTGTTTGGAGCTTACGAAGCCCCGTTGATGTCCCCGCTGGGCATTATGCCACCCACGACCCCCGGCGGAATCAAGCTGATGTCGCTCAACCTGATGTTGCAGCGTGAAGAGGATGCCGTCATTTGGCGCGGCCCGCTGATCACCGGCGCGATCAAGCAATTCTGGAATGATGTGTTCTGGGGTGATCTAGATGTCCTGGTGGTGGATACGCCGCCCGGCACCTCCGATGCCGCGTTGACCGTGATGCAGAACCTGCCCATCACCGGCATCGTCCTGGTGACCTCCCCACAAGACCTGGCCGAGATGGTCGTGCGCAAGGCCGCGAACATGGCGCAGCAGATGAACGTCCCCTTGATCGGCGTGGTGGAGAACATGAGCTACATGGTCTGCACCAAGTGCGGCCACTCGTTTGAAGTGTTCGGCAAAGGGAAAACCGAATCCCTGGCGCAACGCTACGAGACTCGCTTCCTGGGCAAACTGGCCATTGACCCGGAAATCTCCCGCCTGGGGGACCGGGGACAGTTGGAAACCTACCACAGCAAAGACTTTGACCCGCTGCTTGACGTGGTCGCCGATGTCATCGCCTCGGCCCCCGATCCTCATCCCCACCAGCACTAAACACTCGTCCGGGCGGGGAGTTTCCCTCTCCGCCCGGCAAAGGAATCCAATGACTGCTAGGAAGCCACAACCGTATCCCCGGATTGAATCGCCAGGCAGCAAGGAAGATGGCTGTTTGGATGTCACCCGGCTTGTGCCGCACCGGCGTAAGATCCCTCCGGAGCAACTCAAGCAACTGATCCGAGAGGCGATAGAGAAAGCGAATCGGAAATCAAGTCGCCAGAGTTTCGCTATTCCCCCTCAAGCGGACGAGGCTGCGCTGGTGGAAATCTACCGCAAGGCCGGAGAAGATCTGTTTCGCTATTTCAAGCGTTACTGCGGAGACCCGGCCTCCACGGCTCACCAGATTCACAACAAACATTATCGAGACGTTGGACTTGAGCAATTTAGAAACCGTGTGGTGCAAAAAGGGCGGATGAACTCCGGGTGGCGGTATCAATTTCTCCTGGAAAGCTGTGCCAACCACAGCGGACGTTTTAAGAGCGTTTCTTCCTTGGGGCTATCGGAAGCGGATTTCAACGCGGTGATTGACTTCAAAGAGCCGCAACCGGCACTGAACCTGTATGTTTCCGTGAAAAACAGGAAGAACACTATGGGAGGGCAAGATTGGCCCAAGGCGATCCAGGCTCTGGAGAACGTTGCGGTGCATGACCGTAATCGAACCGGCCCGTATTGTTGTGTCTTCGGCATCGCTATGGATCGTGGGCAAAGGTATATCAAGATCGAACGCCGCACGGGACGGCCTTACTCTGTGAACTCTGAAGTCTGGCTTTCGGATTTCTTGTGGCCGTTTTTTGCCAATTATTCCTACGAGGAGATTATGACCGCTGTCCTGGAAGTGCTCTTGGATACGGAGGAGGCCGATACCTTGCTTTTCCAGATCGGTGTTCCCGAAGAGATTTTGGAGTCCTTCGGGAGAGCATGCCGGCAGCGCGGGTTGATCAATGAATCGGGCATATTCGATGATCCCTACAAACTGGTTAAATTCTTTTGTGAGTGAAGCATAAGGCAGCCATGGAAACCGTTTTGTTGAAGTTAGGCCCTCAAAATCAACCACAAGCAAAATGTACTGTGATCTGTGGGGACAGCCGCTTTGAGCTTAAGAGGTTTGAAGAGCAAGTCGATCTCATCGTTACATCGCCGCCGTATGCCGATGCCCGGAGAGGACACTATGATAGCGTTCATCCGGATCGCTACGTGGAGTGGTTTTTGACTTTCCACGAGCCGTTCTTCGCAGCACTGAAACCCACCGGCAGCCTGGTGATCAACATTAAGGATCGGGTGGTAGATGGCGTGCGGCATCGTTATGTGTGGCATACAATTGAGGCTCTGTGTGAACGTGGGTGGTTTGCCATTGAGGACTACATTTGGCACAAGCCTAATCCTATGCCCGGCTATTGGCCTACCCGGCTCAGCGATGGATGGGAGTATTGTTTCCACTTGGCCAAGCAGAAGAAGCCGTATTTCAATCACGAAGCTGTGAAGAGACCCATTGGAAGCTGGGCCGAAACGCGATTGCGAAAGTTAGGCCCTGCTGATCAAGATCGGCACAATTCGGTAAACCGCAGTGGTTTTGGGCGGGATCTTTCGCGGTGGGTGGGAAAGAAGAAAGTGCTTCCCAGTAACGTCATTACCTGTGCCGTGGTGGGGAAGAATAAGCAGCATCCCGCTGTGTTCCCCACCGCTTTGCCGGAGTTTTTCATCAAGCTGCTAAGCCCAGAAGGTGGGCTGGTGCTGGACCCTTTTGCCGGCAGCGGTTCAACCGGCGTCGCAGCGTTACTCCTGGGTCGGGATTGTGTCTTGGTGGATAACCAGGAGAAATACTATCGGGCGGCCATCGAGCGATTGCAAAAAGAAGCCCAGGCGAGGATCGTAGAAAGTGATGAGTCTCATCTGGTGTATCCTACGTTAAGTACGGCCTTGCAACCCAGGCT
>WFQZ01000005.1 GCA_015486785.1 Thermoflexales bacterium | reverse complement strand
GTTTCGGTGCGCGGCATCGCGCTTTCATCGCGTGCGGCTTCCGGTGCTGCGCCGCCCATCGTCGGTGGCGTGGCTGAGCGTAGGGTTTGCGCTTCGCTGGTGGGCTGGGACATATTCACGGCGACTGCCGGGGCTTGTGCTTGCTGCGTGCCGCCGAGCATCAAGCTGCTCAGCAGCGTCATGCCCAGCGCGGCGATGAAGACGATGGCCGAGAGTCCGGCGGCCCATCGCCACACCAGAGGTCGCGGGTGGAAGCCCGACTTGCGCGGCTGCACGGTGACCATGCCCGGCGTGAGCAGGTAGTTGCGGGGCGGCTCACGCAGCGGAACGGCCCGCAACGTGCTCACCGTCTGGCGCAACGCCGTGACCTCGGCCCGCAAGGCCGGATCGTGCGCCAATTGTGCTTCTAACGCGCGGCGTTGTGGCTCAGGCAGCCGCCCGTCCACGTATTCATTCAAGGTTGCTTCGCGCCACTTCTTCCGAGTCACTTACGCCTCCCCCATTTCCGTGCCGTTCAGACGATAGCGGGCGGGTAAAAGTTCCTGCCGGGCCTGTAACAGTTTTTGCACCTTGCGCCGGGCGCGTGAAAGCCGCGAGCGCACCGTCCCAATGCGTACATTCATTACCTGAGCCGTTTCCTCGTAAGAGTATCCCAGCCGGTCCACCAGCACGATGGCTAATCGCTGTTCCGGGGGCAGCGCGTTCAAGGCTTGCTCCAGCCAGCGGCGCAGTTCCGCTTGCTGCACGATCTCTTCTGGATGCGGGCCGGCATCTGCCAGGTGCGGATTGGCCTCCTCGTCCAGCTCCCCGAAGTCGTCCCACGAGACGGTGGGGCGGCGTTTCCAACGGCGCATCTCGTCGTAGCAGGCGTTCTTCACGATGCGCATCAGCCACGCGCGGAACGATCCGCCGCGAAAGCGCGGCAAGGCGCGGTAGGCGGAGATGAACGCCTCTTGCGTGGCGTCATCCGCCGCAGCCGGATCGCCCAGCAGGTGATGCGCCAGGTTGTACACCTGCGCTTGATAGTGCAGCACCAGCTCATTGAAGGAGTCCAAATCTCCTTGCCGTGCCGCTGCGATCAACGTGCTTTCGTGCCATTCGGATGCGGTCATCGCTTCCCCTAGGTGTGCCTCAATCTCTCCCCCGCTGCATGCGGGATACCATCCACCAGCGGACGGCCCACAGCCCGGCCAGGGCGCACAGTCCGGCGACCAGCCCCTCGCGCAGCGCGAAGGTCAGCAGAGCGGCGGTCAGCGCGAGGCGCAGCAGCAGCCCGACTTCAACCCACGCTACCCCCGCGCCGGGATTGCGGGGCTGCAAACGGGAGACAGACCACGTGCGGCTGAGGCTGTTGAGCCAACCGAGCGTCCCGCCGGCAAGCATCCACAGAACGTTCACGACGTTTCTTGATCCGCTTCCTGGGCAGCTTGCTCTTGGGCGGCCTTGCGGGCTTGTGCCTCGGCCTCCAACCGCTTCTCAAACCGCCACAGGTTGAAGAATCCCAGCCCCACGCCGGCAAAAAGCAGCCCCACCGTGAAGATGTACCCGCTTCCCAACTTCCGATCAAGGAACGCGCCCAGCAGCACGCCCCCGAAAATCGGCAGAGCCATATCCCATCCCAGGGTGGTGGCCCGTGCGGCTTCCTTACCTACGCTGTGAAACCAACTCTGCTTCATAGCTCGACCTCCCCGGCAAGGATACAATGATCCGCATGGTGAGCAAGCGGTAAACAAAATCGCCATAGCCGGGCAGCTATGGCGATGGGTGGATTTTCGGCGTTACGCCTGTTTGTGCCGTTGGACGAAGGCGGCGATGCGTTCCAGGGCGATCTCAATCTTTTCGTAGGAGGTAGCGTAAGACATGCGCACGTGCCCCATGCCCGAAGGCCCGAAGGCGCGGCCCGGAATCGCGGCCACGCGCTCCTCTTGGAGCAGCAACTCGGCGAAGTCGTTGTCGTCCATCCCCGTGGAGTGGACGCACGGGAAGGCGTAGAACGCGCCGCGCGGCTCCACGCAGTTCAAGCCGAGATCGTTGAGTCCCCCCACGATGAGCTTCCGGCGGCGGTTGTACTCGGCGTGCATTTCCTGCACATACGGCTCGCCCACTTCCAGCGCCTTGAGCGCGGCCAACTGCGAGGCCGTCGGGGCGCACATAATCAACGACTGGTGAATCTTGTGCATCGGATAAATCAGCTCCGCCGGTGCGACCACGTACCCGATCCGCCAACCGGTCATCGCGTAGGCTTTGGAGAACCCTTGCAGCACCACCGTGCGTTGATACATTCCCGGCAGGCTGGCGAAGCACGTGTGCTCCACCCCGTAGACCAGGCGGTCGTAAATCTCATCCGAAATGACGATCAGATTGTGCTTCTTCGCCACGGCAGCGATCTCGTTCAATCGCTCGCGGCTGAGCACGGTGCCGGTGGGATTGTTGGGCGAGGCCACGAACAGCACCTTGGTGCGCTCGGTGATCGCCGCTTCGATGGCCTCCGGCGTCACCTGGAAGCCGTCCTCGGCGGTGGTGGGCACGGTGACCATCTTCGCATTCACCATGTGCGCTATCGGCTGATAAGACACAAAGCACGGCTCCGGGATGATGATCTCATCGCCGGGGTCCAGCAGCGCGGCCATCGTCAGATACAACGCCTCGGAAACCCCGACGGTCACCAGAATCTCGCTGGCCGGATTGTACGTCTGCCCGTACAGGCGATCCATGTGCTCGGCGATGGCGCGGCGCAGCTCGATCAATCCGGCGTTGGAGGTGTAGTGCGTAGCCCCGTGCTGTAGAGCCGCGATGCCGGCTTGGACGATTGGCTCCGGCGTATCAAAATCCGGCTCCCCGATGCCCAAGCTGATGACATCATCCATGGTGGCGGCAATATCAAAGAACCGCCGAATGGCCGAGGGTTGAATGCGTTTAGAACGCTCTGAGATCACAGCATTGAAGTCCATTGTTCCTCCTGTTATGCTACTGAAGAAGAATCGCCGATGTTCCAGCGGTGAAATTGCCCGTTGATTTTGACCCAGCGGCCCACCAGGGAATTTTCCAGCAGCGAGGCGGTGATTTCCGCGCCCTCGTCCACGATGGTATCCCGCAAGATCGCATCTCGCACCACTGCGCCCTTGCCGATGGAGACGTAAGGTCCGACGACGGATCGCTCTACCGTGGCCTCCGGGTGGATGAAGACCGGCGGGATCAAGCTCACGCCGGGGCGCAGGGCGGTTGCGCTGTTATCGTAGCCGTGCTCCAGGATGTAGCGGTGCGTGATGAAGGTCGTTTCCGGCTTGCCGGTATCCTTCCACACTCCCACCTCGCGCGTTTCGAACTTTGCCCCATCCTGAATCATCAAGGTGATCGCATCGGCCAAGTAATACTCGCCCTTCGTTTGCATGCGGCGTTCCATTAAAGTGTGGCAAGCCCGCGCCAGCCAAGCCCCGTCCTGGAAGTAGTACAGTCCCATCAACACGTTCTTGTTGTCCATGGAGCTGGGCTTCTCGATCAAGCGCGTGGCGACGCCCTGATCGTTTGTTTCCACCACCCCGAAGCGGCGCGGGTCTTCCTCGTACTTGGTGAAGATCACGCCGTCCAGCCCCGGCGCATCCAGCCCCGAAAAGTCCACCTCGTCAAAGAGCGTATCCACGAACAGGACAAATTGCGGGCCGCTCATGTACTCACGGGCCAACCATAACGCATGCGCCTGCCCCAACATCTCCCGCTGCTCCACGAAATGCGCCGGCAGATCGTAATGCTCGTGGACATACGCTTCCACCTGCTCGCCCAGCCAGCCGACGATAAACACGTACTCTTCAACGGGCAAGTCCCGGAAGCGATCCAGGATGTGCCCCAGCATCGCTTTCCCGGCGACGGGCAGTAAGGGTTTAGGGCGCGTCCAGGTATGGGGACGCATCCGCGTGCCGAAACCGGCCATTGGAATCACGAGTTTCATAAAACTACCTCCTTTGATAGGATAATCAGATTGCCAGCCTCACACAATCGTTGTGGCGTGAAGCTGTGCCACGTTCCAGTATAGGTACAAAGCACCTCATTTGCACGTTACCTTTGACCCTTTTTGTGGCTCAAAAAGGCCAAACCCCGCTCGCCCCATTGCGTCCAGCCGAGCAGCAGCAGCGCGAACGCCGCCGCCGTCAATCCCCGGCCCAGCCCGCGCGGGAAGAAGCGCATCTCCACCACGTGTTGCCCGGCGGGAACGAGTACCCCGCGAAAGATGCCGTCGGTTTTGTAGATGGCCGTCGCTCGACCGTCCACCCAGCCGCGCCAGCCGGGGTAGAACATATCCGAAAGCACCAGCAGGGCCGGGGCGGACGTTTGCACGCCGAAGCGCACGCGATTGGGACCGTAGCTCAACACCTGGAGTTGCCCTTGGCCTTGCTCACGGAGCGCGGGGCCGTTTTCCACGGTCGCCACCGCCAGCGGGTCGAAATCCTGGGCGAAGAGCACCGTGCGAGCCTCCTCAATGGAGCGCACCGGTTGGGTGTGATACACCAGCCAGATGCGATTCATCGCGTTGGTGTTGAGGTGTACATCCACGTGCGGATCGTCCTGGAACACCGGCCAGATGCCATCGCCGCCCGGCAACGCGCCCTTGGGCACGATGATGTACTTGACGCCGAAAAGCTGGTAGACCGGCGCGCCTTTGTACGGCACGGCCCAGTAAAATTGCGTGTAAGAAAACAACTCCAGCGGATCGCCGCTGCCTTGAGGCACCTCAAACCCGTACCCTTGCAGCACCGCCGGGGACATCAACCCACGTGCTTTGCCGTCCACGTCCACCCGGAACCAACCGGGGTCTTGCTTGAGGTAAGCGATCACCGGGCTAGGGGCCGTCGGCTGATGCGGGTCCATCTCGGCCAGCGACCCGACGGCGATCAGCTCGCCCAGCACCAGCAGCACCAGCCCCGTCTTGCCCCACGGCAGACGGCGGGCTGCCGCGCCCATCAGCAAGCACGCCAGCGCGAGGATCACGCCCGCTTGACGCAGGCTTTGCGCCGCGTGCAGTTGCATCGCCGCCGAGGGCGCAGCCGCGCTCCAACGTCCCGCCTGGGTGAGCAGCACCCCGGCCAACCCCAAGTACAGCATCAGCAAGGGCGGCAGAGACCGCTTCCGGCGCGGCAGAGCATCCGTGCCCGCTGCGGCGGCCAAGGCCACGGCAAACGAGAACACGTAGATAGCGCGGGCGGTCTTGTCCATCCGCGCGATAGCGTCGACCCGCGCCAGCCACGGATAAAGCGGGCCGTCATACCCCATTGCCATCGCCACCGCCAGCCCGCCGAGCACCAGCAGCAGCCAGCCGCGTTTGCGCCGCAGATTGCTCAACAGCCCCACCACGGCCAGCGACAGCGCGGCGATGCCCACCGAGCCGCTTTCAACCCGCGCCCGTGGCCCCCAGAAGGTGGCCGCGTTGCTCCCGTGGAATCCGGCGGCTACCCAATCCGCCATCTGCGCGACATCCCATTGATACCCGCGCCATTGCTGCACGTGCAAGATCGCCCGCTCGGTGAGCGGATACCGCTCAATGCCCGGCAAAAGCACCGGCAGCGCGAGCGCCAGCGCAACCAGCGCGGCCACCATCAGCCCCAGGAGCGACTTTTGCGGGGCGGGCATCTCACTCAGCCGCCATAGGCCGTACAAAGCCACGGCGGCCAGTCCGTAGGAGGCCGCTTGATAGTGCCCTGCGAGGATCATCAAGGCCGGCGGGATTCCGGCTAGCGCGGCGCGGCGGGGATGCTGCAAAGCCCGGTCCACGGCGTAGAAGCTCCACGGCAGCCAGGCCATCGCATCATCAATCGGCGGATGCCCCAGATGCACGACGAAGGAATCGGAGAACATGTACGCCGTGGCCCCGACCAGCGCGGCGGCGCGGCTGAGGCCCCAGAGCGGCGAGCGGCGCACGTACACGTACATCCCCCATCCCGCCAGCCACAGGGAAAGCATCCCCCGCAGCGACATCACCCAGTGCGGGATGGGCGAGAACAAGAACACCCACCAGTTCAGCGGATTGAGCACCCCGTATTGCGATTCGGCGATGATCGGATCGCCGGCCATCAACTGCGTGGCCCACAGCGAAAGTGCCCCGTGCCGCAGATTGCGGGCGATGCCGGCCCATACCGGATACAATTGCCCCCACAAGTCGCCGCCGCCGCGTGGAAACGTCGCTCCGGTGAGCCAGACGCTCCAGAAAAACAGGCCCGTAAATCCTGCCAGCAGCAGCGGGATGCGGTAGTGACGCCGGTTCATCGTCACGGCGATTTCATCACCACAGGCAAGTAGGCGTGCGGCTTGAACCACACCAGCGCGTACTCTCCCACGCGGTCCAGCGTGACCGTGTACACATTGTGCGGCTGATCTTGCGCCAAGAAGGCAATGCCGGAAGTGGGCCAGTGCCACACATTGGAAACCCCTTGCCACACGCGGCGATGAAATTCCAACTCGTCCTCCACCGCCGGCGCGGGAAGCGTCTCCAGGTAGCTGAAGGCCGTGGTGACCGGTTGGCTGAACGTGAAATCCGGCAAGTTGATGTTATCTTGCGCCGCGAAGAGGCGGAATCCCTGCCGCGCCCAGACGTAGTCCGGTGCGCCTTCCACCTCCATCAACGGCGTGCAGAGGATGCGCGTGTTGGTCGTGGGCACGCCCCCGGCGGGGATCGTCATCGTGATGGGCAGATTGTGTCCCGCCTGGGTGTTGAGACAATGCAGCGTGGCCGAAGGGCTGGTGGGGCTGAGCGGGTCGGTGGCGTACACCACCGTGCGCCCGAAGACCGCCACATGCCCGTTGTAGATGGGCACGTAAGCCAGGTCGGCTTGCGGGTCTACGGCCACATCAAACGCGGTCTGCCCCATCGGGAACGTCTCCATCACCAGCGTATCGCTCAACACCGTCACCGCGCCGTCTTGGTCGGAGCCGTTGCTCACGTACACATACCCGCTGTTGGGATTGACGGCGATGGCGCGGGCATCGTGCGGCAGTGGAATCTGCCGGAGGTGCGTGGTGCCGCTGAAAACCTCCACCCAGCCTTGCGGATTGTTCAAATCGCGCGTGTAGCTGGAAAGCACGTACACGTGCCCGTTGCGGCTGTTGACCGCGATCTCGCCTGGTTCGCTGATCGTCACGGTGGCTTTGACCGTCGTGCCCTGCAAGATGCTCACCGAGTTTCCCCGGCTGTTGGAAACGTACACGTATCCGCTCACCGGGTTGGCCGCCACATGCGCCGGGCCGTCGCCCACCGGCACGGAAAGGTCTACAACTGTGCGCGTCGCTCCGTTGATCACGGTGACATCGTTGCCGTCGTAATTGGCGACGTAAACATAGCCGCTATGCGGGTCCACCGCAATATCGGAAGGGGCCGCGCCCACATTGATACTCTTGACCACGCTGGGAGTGATCGCGCCGGAGGTTTGCAGAATGGTCACCTTGTCGTTGGCCGGTTGGGCCACGTAAGCGTCGCCGGTGGTGGTGAGCACGGCGACCGCGTCCGTTGCTGCGCCGATGGATATATCGGCGAGCCTGGCCGTGCCGCTGAGCACCGTGATCGCCGTCCCGTCGCGGGTCACATACACATAGCCCCGCTTCGTATCCACGCCCACGTCCTTCGCCGAGCCAATATCAATGGTGCCGGTCAACTCCAGCCCCTGAAACACGGCCACACCCTTTTGCGCCACGATGTACGCCAGCCCCTTGCTCGGCAAAGTAGCCGCCGCTTGCGCGTCAAAACTCCACGGGCGCAGTACGATCACATACGGGGGGCTAAGCTCATCCGCCGAAACCTGGGTCGCCAGCAACACCGTGACCAGCAACACGCTCCCCAGCAGCAAAGTCAACCCCAACTTGAGATAGTTCCTCATCATCCCCTCCTACTCGCTAGATACGCGCCAATGATAGTAGGGGCGATGAGGTTGTCAATCGGCAGTTGACGACTGCATCGGATCGTCTTAAAATACCAACAATGATGACGTTAGCGTTTCGCGGATTGTTGATGATGTTGTGCATCCGGCTGGCGATGTTGTGCTTGTCCGGCGTGCTTTGTCACAGCCAAAACCCTGTCGGGTCACCGGCAGGGTTATTTTTATCCCCGGTGCGGCGACGCGGGGTGACGGCATCGGCGACGCGGGCCGACGGCATCGGCGACTCTGGGTGATGGGGTCGGCGAACCTGAGCGATGGAGTTCGGCGACTCTGGGCGATGGAGTCGGCGACCCTGGGTGATG
>WFQZ01000004.1 GCA_015486785.1 Thermoflexales bacterium | reverse complement strand
GGCCGCTACCGCGACTTCGCCTTGCTGGAGACCCCGATCCTGGGGACGCTCAGCCGAGGAAGCCGCGTTGCCACCAACGTCTACCGCACGCTGGTGGCGGCGCAGGGGAAACCGGTGCTCTTCTTCCCGGCACGCTTCGACGCGCACGAAGTCCAAGCGGCGGATGGTTACGCCTACGACATCGCCGTGCAGCGGTTCAACCGCGACTACCACTTGCACGCCCCTTCGATAGTCTCCACCAACGCGCAAGGGGATTGGTGGGGCGGCAGAGGCGGCGGCACAGTGCCGCACGCCGTGATCGCGTGCTTCCTGGGCGATACAGCCGAGGCGATGGTCACTTTTGCCTCGGTGTTGCCCTTGAGCGTGCCCCGCATCGCCCTGGTGGACTTCAACAATGACAGCGTGCAGGACAGCCTGCGCACCCTCGGCGCGATGTTCAACCGCTACCGCGCGGCCATCGAGGCGGGCGACGAGGAGGAAGCGCAACGCTACATCCTCAACGGCGTGCGGCTCGACACCAGCGCGTCCCAGCGTGATGTGAACGTCGAGCCGACGGGCGATCCCAAGCTGGACATGGGCGTCAACCCGCGCCTGGCCTTCACGGTGCGCGAGGCCCTGAACAACGCCTGGCAACAATGGGATCTGCCGCCGGAGTGGCAAGCCCGCGCTCAAGCCTATTGCCGCAACGTCAAGCTCGCCGTTTCCGGCGGCTTTACGCCGGAAAAGATCCGCCTCTTTGAACGGCTGGCCGTGCCGGTGGATATGTACGGCGTCGGCTCGTCCCTGATGTCCAACGAAAGCAGCGTGGGCACCAACAACGACTTCACCGCCGACGTGGTGCGCATCAAAATCAACGGGCAGTGGGTGGATATGGCGAAGGTCGGGCGTCAAGCGTGCGACAATCCCGACCTGCGGCGCGTTGATTGGAGCGAATGGGATCAAGATCACAAGATCAACTGAGACTAGAGGAGCCAGAAATGATACGAAAACAAATCGCAGACCTGATTCGCCGGGGACTGGAAGCAGCCCAGCAAGCCGGGGATCTGCCGTCCTTTGAGATACCGGCAATCATCCCGGTCACCTTGGGACGCCACGCGGCACACGGCGATTATGCCTCGCCGATATGTATGAGCTTGGCGCGAGTGCTGCGCCGTGCCCCGTTGAGCATCGCCCAAGCCGTTGCGCCGCACATCCCCGCCACGGAGATGGTGCGGCAAGTGCAAGTCGCTCCGCCGGGGTACTTAAACTTCGCGTTGGACGAGGGCTGGATGGCCCGCCAAGTGCCGCGCATCCTAGAGGCCGGAGAACGTTGGGGCAACGTCAATTTGGGGCACGGGGCGCGGGTGCAAGTGGAGTTTGTGAGCGCGAACCCCACCGGACCAATCACCATCGGCTCGGCCCGCAATGCGGTGCTGGGAGATTCCATCGCCGCCATCCTGGAGGCTGCCGGCTATCAAGTGGAACGAGAGTACTACGTCAACGATGCCGGTTCCAAGGTGCGCCATTTCGGCGAAAGCATCCTTTCCCGCTACGCGGCACACTTCGGGGCGGATATTCCCTTCCCAGAGCAAGGATACCCCGGCCAATACGTGACCGAGTTCGCCCAGAAGGCCGCGGAAACCTTTGGCCGCTCACTCCTGGACATGCCCCGCGATGCCGCCGTGCGCCAAATCACCGAGTGGGGCGTGACGCAGGTGCTGGCCAGTGTGCGCGAAGACCTGGCCGATCTGCGCGTCCACTTTGATACTTGGCAGCACGAAAAAGACTTCTACACCGGCGGCCTCTTTGATGAGCTGATGGACAAACTGCGTGCCGGGGGCTACGTCGTGGAGCACGACGATGCCGTCTGGTTCCGCCATCCCGCGCTCAAGAAAGACGCGGTGCTCATCCGCTCCCCGCGCGTCATCCCCAACCCGGCGGAACGGCCTACCTACCTGGCCTCGGATATCTGCTACCTGTGGGACAAACTCGTGCGGCGCGGCTTCGAGCGGGCCATCTACGTGTGGGGCGCGGATCATCACGGCGATGTGCCGCGCGTTCGCGCTGCCGCGCAGGCCCTGGGGCTGGACCCGAAGCGGCTGGTGTTCCTGCTCTACCAACTCGTGACCCTGCGACGCGGCGGTCAAAAAGTGCGGATGTCCAAAAGCTCCGGCGAGTTCGTCACCTTGCGCGACCTGGTGGACGAAATCGGCCCCGATCCCATCCGCTTTATGCTCCTCACCCGCACGATGGACGTGAAATTCGACTTTGACCTAGATTTGGCCGTCGAACAATCAGACCGCAACCCGGTGTACTACGTGCAATACGCGCACACGCGCATCGCCGGCGTGCTGCGCACCGCCGTCCAGCGCGGGTTTGACCTCAGCCAGCCGGGCGATCCGGCCCTGCTCACCCATCCCAGCGAGCTGGCGTTAATCCGCCGCCTGCTCACCCTGCCGGAAGTGATCGCCGTGGCGGCCAACTACGCCCCGCACCACCTCACCACTTACGCCGGCGAACTCGCGTCCCTGTTCCACGCCTTCTACCACGAATGCCGCATCGTCTCCGACCGTCCGGAGGAGCAGGAGCTGAGCCGCGCCCGCTTGATGCTCTCCCAAGCCACCAAGTCGGTGCTGGCGCGGGTGCTGCACTTGATCGGGGTGGACGCACCGGAGCGTATGTGATGGGCTTGCAACCAGATCGCTGGATTCGGCAGATGGCCCGCGAACGCGGCCTGATCACGCCTTTTGAGGACAAGCAGCGGCGGGACGGCGTGATCTCCTACGGGCTTTCGGCCTACGGGTACGACATCCGCTTGAGCGATACGTTCAAAATCCCGCAGCCGGACGAAGTCCACGGGGGCATAGACCCTAAACACTTTGACCAGGCTCTGTGGCAAGACTACCGGGGGGACGTGATCAACGTTCCCCCGCACAGTTACATCCTGGCGCACAGCCTGGAACACCTACGCATCCCCGACGACGTGTTGGCCTTGGTGCAAGGCAAATCCACCTACGCCCGCTGCGGCATCGTGGTCAACGTGACGCCGCTGGAGCCGGGCTGGCATGGCGTGATCACGATGTCTATCAGCAACACCGCCCCGTTCCCGGTCAAGCTCTACGCCGGGGAAGGGATCGCGCAGGTGCTATTTTTCCGAGGCGATGCCCCGTGCGAAATCAGCTATCGCGACAAGCAGGGAAAATATCAAGGGACGACGGGGATCGCCCTACCCACATTATAACTTTTGCCCCGGACCACAACGCGGCAGCCAGGCTCCCCATGATATAATGTTAGAAAGCGTCTGCTCAGAGGAAGATTTCACCGCTGAGAGAGGAGTGTCAATAGGATGCGTTTCTACAGCAAAATGCTCATTTTCGTAATGGCACTGTTTGCTCTGCCGCAAGCAGTCCAGGCAAACCCCGGCCCGGACCTGTTTACGCCCCACACCACCACCGCGCTCCTCTGCACCAAAAGCGTCACCCGGCGTTATCCAGAGCGATGTCCGGCCTACAGCCCCGGCGCACGGGAAACGAGGCTTGAATACCTCCGCGCCAGCCTGCCCAATCCCCTGCCCCAATTGGCGGTCGAAGAAATCAAAATCCCGGATAACGCCATCTCGCCATACACCTTCGCCTACATTCACACCTTCCCCACGCCGGTATACCATCACCCGGAAGAGGCCGCAGCCGGATTACCACCGGTGCGCTCGTTCCTCGCCGGCTCAAACTGGGTCAGCGTGGTGGGGTCGGTGGAGTACAACGGGCAGAAGTGGTACAAGATCAACGATGATGAATACATCCCGGCGGCGGATGCGGTGATCGTTCCGCCCTCGCGCTTCCACGGCATCGTGCTCTCGGAACAGCCACAATACCCCTTCGGGTGGATTCTGCGGCGGGTCAATCCCTCCACCACGCCGGGCGGCCCGCCCCGCGCTGACGTGACGTTCAACCGCTACGACCGCATCACCATCTTCGCTCAAGAGCAAGTGAACAATCAACTGTGGTACATGGTCGGCGCGGACGAATGGCTCGACCAAAAGTACCTGGCCCGCGTGGATGTCGATCCCCGCCCCGCAGGCGTTGCGCCGGGGGAGAAGTGGATCGAGATAGATACCTTTGAGCAAACTCTAGCCGCCTACGAAGGGGATCGGATGGTCTTTGCCACGCTGGTAGCCTCCGGTCTGCCGCGCACGTGGACACCGAACGGCCTCACGCGCATCTGGGGAAAGTGGAAGTCTTACCCCTTGATGGCCGATCCCGACGATCCGCCCAGCAGTTCCGCCTGGTACTACCTGGAAGATGTCGAATGGACGCAGTACTTCCGGGGAGCTTACGCGCTCCATGCCGCCTATTGGCACGATGGTTACGGCTATCCGCACAGCCATGGCTGCGTCAACTTGTCAATTTCCGATTCCCACTGGCTCTTCAATTGGACTACTCCGGTGCTGCCCCCCGGAGCAGATCACGTGACCAGTGGTGAATCCAGCCCCGGGACATGGGTCTGGGTTCATATGTCACAGCCGCGCCCCGGCATCAACCCCAACGGATGAAGCAACGAGACCCGCTCCCACGAGAGGCTCTGCAACGGACGCTTCGCGCCTGGTTTGAGACCTCGGCCCGCGCTCTGCCCTGGCGGAGCGAGCGCACACCTTACCGCATCTGGGTCGCCGAGGTGATGCTCCAGCAGACCCAGGCCGACACAGTGCGCCGCTACTATCCGCGCTTCCTGGAGCGATTCCCCACCGTACAAGCCCTGGCCGAGGCCCCGTTAGAGGCCGTGCTCAAACAGTGGGAAGGGCTGGGATACTACAGCCGCGCCAGGTCACTCCACCGCGCCGCGCAAGAGATCGTCGCGCACCACGGCGGCAAGCTGCCCGCCGATCCATCCGCGCTGCGAGCACTCCCCGGCATCGGGAGCTACACCGCCGGAGCCATCGCCAGCATCGCCTTTGGCATCCCCACGCCCGCCGTCGACGGCAACGTCCGCCGGGTGATCGCGCGATTGATGGGAGAATCACAGCCCGGCGAGGCCCAAATCACGCACATAGTGCAGCAACTGTTGCCCGGCGAAGCTCCCGGCACGTTCAACGAGGCCTTGATGGAACTCGGGGCCACCGTCTGCCGCCCGCAAGCTCCGCACTGCACCGTCTGCCCGTGGCGGGATTACTGTCACGCCTACGCCACCGGCAACCCTACGGACTATCCCGCACCACGACCGCGCAAGCCGCTCCCCTATTACGAAGTGGCCGCCGCCGTCACCATACGAGAAGATGCCCGTATCCTAATCGCTCAACGGCGACACGATGACATGCTGGGGGGAATGTGGGAATTTCCGGGGGGCAAACAAGAAGCCGGGGAAACTCTCCCGCAAGCACTACGCCGCGAGTTACAGGAAGAGATGGCTATTGAGGTATCCGTCGGGGAAGAACTGCTCCAGGTGCAGCATACCTACACCCATTTTCGCATCACACTGCACGCCTTCATCACCCGGATCGTCGCCGGTGCGCCGCGCTGCATTGAGTGCGCGGCCTTCCGCTGGGCCAGCATAGATGAAATTCACGCCCTGCCGATGGCCGTCACCGACCGCAAGATCGCGCAAGCCGTAGAAAAGTGGCTGCCTTCCTACGTCAACGGGGGAAAATCAGGATGAGGCGCAGCCGCCCCATCGCGTAACACGCGCAACATCTCCTCGTGGATCAGCCCATTGCTGGCCACAATCTCCGCCGCCGAAACACTCCCGCCGCCGTAATCCGAGACATAGCCGCCCGCCTCGCGCACCAAGAGCACACCCGCCGCAATATCCCACCAGCTCAAGCGGGCCTCCCAATACCCATCCAGCCGCCCACATGCCACGTAGGCCAAGTCCAACGCCGCCGCACCGGCACGGCGCACACCTTGGGAGCGGCGCAGGAAATGATCCAGTGTCCGCGTGTTGTTATCCGCCGCCACACGCCGATCATAGGGAAAGCCGGTCGCCAGCAGCGCATCCGCCAGATGAGTCGTCCCGGTCACCCGCACCGGGCGGCCATTGAGGAACGTGCCCTTGCCCCGTCGCGCCGTGAACATCTCATCCCGCAGCGGATCGTAAATCACGCCCACCAGGGCAGTCCCGGCGAGCCACAGGCCCAATGAAACACAAAAGTGTGGATAGCCGTGGGCGAAATTATTGGTGCCGTCCAGGGGATCTATGAACCAAATCGGAGCTTGAGCATCCGCCCTGCCCTGAGCGCCAGACTCTTCCCCGTGGATACGATGATCGGGGAAAACGTCGCGCAAGCGGGAAACGATCAGCGACTCAACCGCGACATCCGTCTCTGTCACCGGATTAACCGCGCCCTTCAAAGTCACCTGATGCACTCTTCCGAAGCCCTGACGCAACACCTTACCGGCCTCATCGGCCAGTTCCGTAGCCACTTGTAACGCTTTTTCGGTATCCATGCTCATCGTCCGGTCAACTGTGACCACCAACGCGCCCAAAACGGCATCGGGGTCGGGGTGCTCAAAATCGGCGTGGGGGTAGGAACAGGGGTTAAGGTCGGGGTAGGAAGAAGCGGCACGACGAGCACTTCACCCGGACGCACCATTCCGGCGTGCTCTCTGGCCCACTCCTCCACATAAGCATCACTCCGCACATACGCCAAGCGAGCCTGCAAAGTCGCCTTCGTCTCCACCTCAGCAGTTAGCATAGGGGCCGAGGTAGCGATCTGAGCTTGCAAGGCCTCGTTAGTATGCCAGACCTGAGAAAAAGCGGAACTGAGCAACAATACAGCTATCGCCAGACCGCCTAACACAATCCAGGACACCCGTTTTACAAAAGGTGGATCATCTTTCGTCTTCGTCATAGCCTCGGTCACTCCATGCAAAAGAAGAGGAGGACTTGGCAATGACCTACTCTCCCAGGGGGCCTCCCCCCAAGTACCATCGGCGCTGACGGGCTTAACTTCCGGGTTCGAGATGGGTCCGGGTATACCTCCGCCGCTCCTATCACCAAGTCCTTCCTC
>WFQZ01000003.1 GCA_015486785.1 Thermoflexales bacterium | reverse complement strand
GCTGACGGTGGTGGAATCAGCCGACCTGAGCGTCGCCCAGACGGCCGGCGATCCGGTCTACGTGGCGGACTCGTTCACCTACACGATCACCGTGCGCAACGGCGGGCCGTCCCCGGCGACGGGCGTCGTGCTGCGTGACGCGCTCCCGCCGGAGGTGACGTACCGGGGCGCAAGCGGCGGTTGCGCCGCGCAAAGTGGCGTGGTCACCTGCACGCTGGGGACGCTCGCCACGGGCGGCACGCAAGCACTCACGATCACCGTGGGCAGCGGCAGCGACGCGCTCACCGTGACCAATCGCGTGACCGTGAGCAGCAGCACCGCCGATCCCCGCGCGGACAACAACGCCGCGCTCTTGCAGACGCCCTTGCAGCCGTCCGCCGACCTCCAGGTGCGCGGATCGGCCCCGGCCACGGTGCCGGTGGGATCGCCGTTCAGCAGCACGTGGACGATTAGCAACACCGGCCCGTCGCCCGCGTCGCAGGTGCGTTTGACGGTGACGCTGCCCGCCAACGTCGGAATCCGCGTCGTGCCCGCTGCCTGTCAGCAGGTCGACGGCGTGATCGCCTGCGGCTGGACGCACTTGGACGCCGCCGCCGCGTTAAGCGTCACCGTGGGGCTGACGGCCACCGGCTCCGGGAGCGCGGAGCTGTCCGCCGTGGCCTCCGCCGCCGAGTTTGATCCGGTGGCGGGCAACAATCACGCCGCCGTGTCCCTGGCGATCACGCCACGGGCGGAGCTGCGGTTGGCTTCCGCCGGCACGCCGCGCCCGGCCTCCGCCGGAGAGGTGTACACGACCACGATCACGCTCACCAACGACGGCCCCGATCCGGCGCACGGCATCGTCCTGCGGGTGACGTTGCCGCCCAGCACGACGCTGCTCCGCACCGGCTCCACGCCCTCAAGCACGGTGGTGCTGCCTCAGCCGCGCGTCATCAGCTACACCTTCGCCGCGCTGGGGGTGGGGCACTCGCTCTCCGTCACGCTGACGTCGCTGGTTTCGCCCGCCGCGCGGGGGGAACTGGACACGCTCGTGACCTACGCGGCGTTTGAAAGTCCGTCGGCCACGGCCACCGTCACCACGCCGCTCACCGCGAGCAGCGACCTGCACTTGGCGCAGATCGCCGCCGGCACCGTTATCACCGCCGGGCAGCCGTTGACCGTGACCGGCGTCATCAGCACCGGCGGGCCGGCTGACGCGCTGACGCCCACGCTGCGCCTCACCTGGGACGCGGGGTTGACGCTCACCGGCATCCAGGGGGCGGGGAACTGCACGGCAACGGTCGCCGCCGCCGTCTGCCTGTGGCCGCCGCTGCGGGTCCACCTGACGCAGCCTTACACGTTCACCTTCGACAGCAGCGAGGCCGTATCCGGCACGGCCACCATCTCGGCCACGGTCTCCGCTCCGGCCAACGATCCCGCGCCGGACGACAATCACGCCGTCACCGCCGTCACCATCAACCGCAGCGGCTACGCGGTGTACTTGCCGTTGATCCTGCGCTAAGGCCGCCGGAAGAGTTCGCCGCCGAGGGCCGGATGTCCTCGGCGGCTGAATCGTTGTCCTTCATGTAAATCGCAGTATAATGCCGACAACTGTTCGGCACTATTCACACCTGAGGGAGGAAGATATGGCATCGGAGATTAACGTCCGCAAGGCGAGCTTTCGAGACGCCGCCGCGATTACTGCATTCGTCAACCGCGCCCGCTCCGGTAAACCACTAGATCGGATGTCCGTTGCGGAACGATTCGGGCAGGTCAGTTTTCTCATCGCGGAGCAGGATGGCGAGATGGTCGGATTGCTGGCGTGGCAGATAGAGAATCTGGTCATCCGCGTGATTGATTTCCTCATCGCACCGGGGGCGGATGCCGTGGCGGTAGGGCGGGCGTTGTGCGAGCAGATGGAAGCTCAGGGTGAAGAACTGCAAGCAGAAGCCGCCGTGCTCTACTTGCCGGAAGACCCCAGCCCCAACCTCCTGGCGTATTGGGAGTTGTTCGGATACCGGCGGCAGGAGATCGCCGATCTGTACCGCGCGTGGCGTGAAGCAGTGGCCGAATGGAATCCTGAGGCAACGGAAGCGGTGATGAAAATCCTGCGTGCCGACCGTGTGCAACGGCCTCTTTAGAAAGCGGAGCTAAAGTCTATGGAAAAAGTTACCCAATTCTTCAATGAGCATCCCCTGTGGAGTTCGTGGATCGTGTTGTCCATCGGCATGGTCGCTATTTTGGTGTGGTCGGCCCGTGATGTGGGATTGCTGGCCTCACAATGGGCCGCGCTGATCATCGCCACCATCGCCGTGGCCGGGCTTTCTGTGTGGATCATCGGCTGGGAAGACGTAGAGGAAGACTCCGATTCGTCCGAGGATGCCGCATCGTCCACCGCCGATTGAGACTCCGCCGAAGTATTCGCGTTCCCCGCTATTGCTTTTTTCTCAGAAACGATATAATTTCGTAAGAAATTCTCTGACCTATGATGTATCTGCCCAATCATCACATTGAAGGAGGAAATGATGGCATCTGTTGAAAAAAGTATCACTGTGAAAGCGTCTCCAGACACGATCTGGAGCAAGGCCACCGACCCAGGTAGTTGGCCTACGTGGTTTGAGGGCGCGTCCGCTCCCAAGTCGGTTTCCGGCGATGGCGGGGTGGGAACCGCCGTGGAGTTGACGATGACCGTAGCCGGTTTACCGTTGCCTTCCAAGCTCACGGTAGAAAGAGCAGCTCCCGGTGAAGAATGGGTCGGCGCGTTTGAAAGCCCCGGCCTGGCAACCGGTAAGATGATATGGCAATACATGCCTATGGGGCCGCGCACCAAGCTGACTTTTCGCATTGAGGCCGACTTGAAAGGGGCGGCCAAGGTGATGGAAGGGAAGGTGACCAAGAGCTTCGAGAACATGGCCGATGTGACGTTGAGCAAGCTCAAGCAGTTGGTTGAAGGATAAGTGCCGGCAATTCATCATTGCATTTCCAAAACGAGTGAAGGACTTCCTTCGCTCGTTTTTCATTTATAATGCGTACCCGCGCGGTTTGGAGCAGGATCGCGGGCCGGTACGGTCAGGCCGGATGCGTGCATAGCGGAGAGTTGAGGTGATGGCTTTGTCAATACGTCAGCAATACCTGGAGTTGAAGTCCCGTTACCCGGATACGCTGTTGTTCTTCCGGCTGGGCGACTTTTACGAAACGTTCGATGCCGATGCGGAGTTGGTGGCGCGGGAGCTGGACATTGTGTTGACTTCGCGTCCCGTTTCCCGTGGGCAGCGGATTCCGATGGCCGGCGTGCCGCATCACGCGGTGGAGAACTACATCGCGCGGCTGATTGACAAAGGCTATCGCGTCGCCATCGCCGAGCAGGTGGGCGAGCCGACCGGGCGCGGCCCGATGGAGCGACGCATCACGCGCGTGGTGACGCCCGGCACGCTCACCGAACCGGCTTTGCTGGAGGAGAAACGTCCCAATTACCTGGCCGCCGTGGTGATCGCCGGTAAACGCGCCGGTATCGCCTACGCCGAGATTTCCACCGGCACGTTCGCCACTACCCAGCTCGCCGATGATGACATCCTGAACGCCGTGCGTCAGGAATTGACTCGCTTGCAGCCCCGCGAGGTGCTGTACCCCGATCCCGGCACGTGGAAGGAGCAGACCTCGCCCCAGGCGGAGCGTCCCGAAGCGGCTTTGGTGGGGCAGGTGACGGCGCACTTCACGCCGTGGCGCGAGCATTTCTTCAAGGAAGCGGTCGCCCGGCAGTTGCTGCACGAACATTTCGGGGTGCGCACGCTGCAAGGGTTCGGCTGCGAGGGCAAGCCGCTGGCGATCCGGGCCGCCGGGGCCACGCTGGCGTATCTGCAAGAGACCCAACAAGGGCTGTTGCCACAGATCACCGGCCTGCACACTTACGCCACCGAATCCCTGATGTCCCTGGACGCCGCCACCTGGCGCAATCTGGAGATCACCGAAACGCTGCGCCGTGAAAAGCGCGGCTCGCTGCTGGGCGTCTTGGACCTCACGCTCACGGCGATGGGCGGACGGTTACTGCTCACTCGCTTGGCGCAGCCGCTGTTGGATATCCCCTTGCTGGACGCGCGGCTGGATCAGGTAGCGGCCTTGGTCGATGACGGCGTGCGGCGGGCCACCATCCGCGAGCTGCTGAAGCAGGTGCCCGACCTGGAGCGAATGACGAACCGCGTGCTTTCCGGGCGAGCCTCCCCACGCGACTTGAGCGGCATCCGCGTCACCTTGGGGCAAGTCCAACCGCTGCGGGAGCAATTGCAGGACGTGCCCGCGTTCGCCGCGCTGCTGGCCGACCTCGCTCCGCTGCCGGAAACTGCCGCGCTGATCGCCGCCGCGCTGGTGGATGAGCCGCCCGCGCAACTCGGCAACGGGCGATTGATCCGCCCCGGCTTCTCCGAGGAACTTGATCACATCATCGCCTCCAGCCAGGACGCCCGCGATTGGATCGCGCGGCTGCAAGCCACGGAGCGGCGGCGCACCGGCATCAAGAACCTCAAGGTGGGCTTCAACAAGGTCTTCGGCTACTACTTGGAAGTGACCAAGGCCAACGCGGCCCTCGTTCCGGCGGACTACATCCGCAAACAGACGCTGGTCAACTCCGAACGCTACATCACCCCGGAGCTGAAGGAGTACGAGAGCTTGGTGCTCAACGCCGAAGAGCGCATCGCCGAGCTGGAGTCGCGCTTATTCCGCGAGCTGTGCGCTCAAGTGGCCGCGCAAGCGACGCGGCTGCTGCGCACGGCTGACGCGCTGGCGCGGATGGATGTGGCCGCCACGTTGGCCGAGATCGCGGTGCGCCATAACTACGTCCGCCCCCGGCTGGTGGCGTCGCCGCAACTGCACATCGTCGCCGGGCGGCATCCGGTGGTGGAAGCGACGATGGCCGATCCGTTCACCCCCAACGACTTGACGATGGACGCCGAGAGTCAAATCCACATCATCACCGGGCCGAATATGGCCGGGAAGTCCGTTTTCC
Source organism: Thermoflexales bacterium (assembly GCA_015486785.1). GTDB lineage: Bacteria > Chloroflexota > Anaerolineae > B4-G1 > SLSP01 > S014-19. Next base: position 3,979 of record WFQZ01000003.1, on the reverse strand, counting down.
TCCGCCAAACCGCGCTGATTGTGCTGCTGGCGCAAATCGGGAGCTTCGTTCCGGCGGATGAGGCCGTGATCGGCGTGGTGGATCGCATCTTCACCCGCATCGGCGCGTCGGACGAACTGGCCGCCGGACAATCCACCTTTATGGTGGAGATGGTGGAAACGGCCAACATCCTCAATCACGCCACGCCCCGCAGCCTGGTGATCCTGGACGAGGTGGGGCGCGGCACCAGCACTTACGACGGTATGGCTATCGCCTGGGCCATCGTGGAGTACTTGCACAATCACCCCCGGCGACGCGCCCGCACCTTGTTCGCCACGCACTACCACGAATTGATCGCTATGGCGGAGCGGCTGCCGCACGTGCGCAACTTCAACTTGGAGGTGCTTGAGGAAGGGCACGAGGTGGTCTTCCTGCACAAAGTCATCCCCGGCGGGGCGGATCGCTCCTACGGCATCCACGTGGCCCGCCTGGCCGGAATCCCCGCGCCGGTCATCCACCGCGCCGAGGAGTTGCTCGTGCTACTGGAAAACGGCGAGTTCTTCGCCGAGGGACGGGAGTCTCAATCCTACCAGCCGTTGCTCATCGCCACCGAATCCCCGATCCTGGAGGCCTTGCGCCGTTTGGACATCAACAGCCTCACGCCGCTGGACGCCTTGACCACGCTCTACGAATGGCAGAAGCAACTGCGCTCTTAGCCTCAGCCGCGCAGTTGCTTGCCGGATAGCCCCCTCGTGTTACAATGACCCCAGTCAAATATGACCGGAGTCAGAATATGAACCAAACACCTGCGAAACGTTCCCGACGAGAACGCCAAAAGGACCGCACCCATCGTCAACTGCTGGAGGCTGCGGACGAGCTTTTCCGACGGCAAGGCTTTGATGCCACCACCGTGGAGGAAATCGCCACCCAAGCGGACGTGGCCAAAGGCACGTTCTTCAACTACTTCAGGAGCAAAAACGACCTGCCGGAGGCGATCCTCGCTTCGCGCATGTCAAACCTGCTGCTTTCCCCGCCCGGTGCCGGGCTGTCCACGATGGAGCGCATTGAATTGTTGCTGCGCACGATGTGGCGAGAACTGCAACCCTATCGGCTCTTCGCGCGGCGGATGTTCGCCCACTCGGTGACCCGGCTTCACGCCGCCAAGCACGGGGCGCATCTGCCCACGCCGGCCCAGGCCATCGCCGGGCTGATCCGCGAGGGGCAGCAGCAGGGCACCTTGCGGGGCGACGCGGACGCCGAGACGGTGGGCTTTTTGATCACCGGATACTTCTTCCGCCTGTACATGCTCAGCGCGGGCGAGGATTTGTCCGCCGAGGAAATAGGCCGCCGTCTGCATACGATGATGGACCTGCTGTTTTACGGCCTGCTGCCCCGCGAATCATCGGCGGGGGAGGCGGCCTGAGCGGCACGCATAACTAAAAACGGAGGTTGACTTGAAAGTTTTACTGCGCACATTTCGCTTTCTAAAACCGTACATCTGGAAATCGCTGATCGCCTTGCTGGCGATGGGATTGGCTACCGCGCTCAACTTGGTGACGCCGGCCCTCAGCCGCAAGGTCATTGATCAGGGCATCGCCACCGGCGACACGCGGCGGATTTTGTGGCTCTCGTTAGCCGTGGTCGCCGTGGCCTTGCTGCGAGCTTTGTTTTCCTTTGAGCAAGGGGCTTTGAGCGCGCAAGTGTCCCAGGGCGTGGCTTACGATACCCGCAACTTGCTCTACGAGAAAATCCACCGCCTCTCCTTCAGCTACCACGACCGGGCACAAACCGGGCAACTGCTCACCCGCGTGACCAGCGACGTGGATTTGCTGCAATCGTTCCTGGGCACGGCGGTATTGCAGACCTTGAGCGCGTTGGGGATGCTGCTGGGGAGCGTGATCCTGATCATCCACGCCAGCACGCAGACCGCCTTGATCCTGGCGGTGCTGCTGCCCGTGGCGATTGGGCTGTTCGGGTGGTTTTTCCGCACGGCCAAGCCCTTGTTCATCAAAGGGCAGCAGAAGCTGGAGAAGCTCAACATCGCCTTGCAGGAGAACCTGGCCGGGGTGCGCGTGGTGCGGGCGTTCGTGCGGCGCGATTATGAGACCGCCCGCTTCGCCGAGCGCAACCGCGCCGTGATGGACATCCAAGTGCAGGTGGGGCGACTCCTCGCCGGCGCGATGCCGCTGATCTTCCTGATCGCCAACTTTTCCACGTTGGGCGTCACCTGGGTGGGCGGTATCCAGGTGATCAACCAGCAGTTGACGTTGGGGGAGTTGGTCGCGCTGAGCAACTATATCTTGATGGCGATCTTCCCGGTGTTTATGCTCAGCGGGATGATGGTGAGCATCGCCCAAGCCTCCGCCGGAGCCGGACGCATCTTCGAAATTCTTGATACGCCCTTGGCGGTCACGGAGAAACCGGACGCGCTGGAGGTGCAGTTGGAAGGCGCGGTGAGTTTTGAGCACGTGTGGTTCCGCTACTTTGAAAATCAACCCTGGATTCTGAAGGATGTGACGTTTTCCGCCGCTCCAGGGCAGAAGGTGGCCTTGCTGGGGCTGACCGGCTCCGGGAAGTCCACCATCACCAACTTGATTCCGCGCTTCTACGACGTGACCAAAGGGCGGGTGCTGGTGGACGGGCACGACGTGCGCGACCTGCGTTTGGAATCCCTGCGCCGCCAAGTGGGCATCGTGCTGCAAGAAACGCGGCTTTTCGTTGGCTCCATCCGTGAAAACATCGCCTTCGGCAAGCCGCAAGCCACGATGGAGGAGATCGTCGCGGCGGCCAAGGCGGCCCAAGCGCACGAGTTCATCATGAGCTTCCCCGACCAGTACGAAACACACGTGGGCGAGCGCGGCGTGACTCTTTCTGGCGGGCAGAAGCAGCGCATCGCCATTGCCCGCGCCCTGCTCATTGACCCGCGCATTCTGATCCTGGACGATGCCACCAGCAGCGTAGACTTCCAGACGGAGCAACTCTTACGCCAAGCCCTCAACCGACTGATGCACGGACGCACCAGCTTCATCATCGCGCAGCGTGTTTCCACCGTGCGCGACGCGGATCTCATCCTGGTGGTGGATCGGGGGGAGATTTCCGCCCTGGGCACGCATCAACAACTCTTGGAAGACAGCCCGCTTTACGCGGAATTGTACTACACTCAGTTAGAGGAGGACGTGGAGGGCCACACGACGCTCTTCCGCGACGACGTGACCCAGGTCAAGGAGGTGGCGCGATGATGATCGGACGAGGGATGCACGGAGGAATTCACGCCGGAGCGACCGACAAGCCGACGGATGTCGGCGAGACGCTGCGCAGATTGCTGGAGTACCTCAAGCCCTACTGGGCGATCCTGCTGGTGGCCGGGTCGATGGTGGTGCTGGGATCGCTGGCGCGGATCGCCGGGCCGTACCTCACCGGCATGGCCGTTGATCGCTACATCACCAAGAACGATTTGCCCGGCCTGAACCGCATCATGCTGGAACTGCTCGGCGTCTACATCCTCAGTTGGCTGACGAACACCGCGCAGACGTACATCACGGTGCTGGTGGGGCAAAAGGTGCTCTACACCATGCGCGACGATCTCTTCCGCCACTTCCAACGCCTCTCGGTGAGCTTCTTCGACCGGCACGAGGCCGGGGATTTGATGTCACGCCTGACCAACGACACGCAGGCGATCAACCGCACGCTCAACGCCGGTTTGGTGCGGCTCATCGGCAACATCCTGTTCCTGATCGGCGTGCTCATTGCGATGCTGCTGCTCAACTGGCAACTGGCGTTGATCAGCATGGGTGTGCTGCCGCTGATGTTGCTCAGCACCAAGTTCTTCTCCAAGCGGGTGCGGGTCGCCTCGCGGGCCACACGGGAGAAGCTGGGCAAAGTGAGCACCGAACTTGAGGAAAACATCTCCGGCGTGCGCGAGGTGCAGGCCTTCGGGCGCGAGCGGGATACCATCCGCGAATTCCGCTCGGTCAACGCCGAAAACCGCGACGCCAACGTG
>WFQZ01000002.1 GCA_015486785.1 Thermoflexales bacterium | reverse complement strand
GGCGGCTCGGTGGGACGCGGCGTGGGCGTGTTGGTGGGCGTCCACGTGGCCACCGGCGTCTCCGTGGGCGTGACCGTGGGAGCTTGTGGCGTCACCCGCGCCTGCGCATGCATCGTCGTGATCACCGTCCAGCCCATCCCGCCGATGACGAGCAAATCCAGCAACGCCAGTGCGACTATGATAACCTTCTGTTTGTGGGTCAAATGATGCCCCCTTGATTCATTCCTGACTGACCAACTGCCCCATCTCCGCCGGATCGTACCCCGGCAGCGCGGCCACTGCCGCGCGGAATCGTTCGTTGCCCAGCAACTCGCGCAACGGCTCCAGGCGCGGCGTGTTCCAAAAAGCCTGCGGCACGACCAAGTCATACCGCTCCCACGTTAGCGGCACGAAATCCAGCCCCAAGGCGACCGCTGCCGCGCGGACGCCCATCCCGCAATCGGCCAGGCCGGTAGCCACATCCACGGCCACCGCCAGATGGGTGACTTCTTCCCGCTCGTAGCCGCTGATCTGCGCCGCATTGATCTGCGCCTGCGCCAGCAGATAGTCCAACAGCACGCGCGTCCCCGCGCCCCGCTGCCGGTTGACGTAAGTTACATCCTCGCGCGTCAAATCCCGCACCGACTGAATGCCCTTGGGATTCCCGCGCCGGACGATCAACCCTTGCTCGCGGCGGGTCAACGTCACCAGCACGACCGGCGTATCCGGCAGGTAGCGGCGGACGTAAGGCACGTTGTACGTGCCGCTTTGCGGGTCAAGCAGATGACAGCCCGCCAAGTGCGCCTCGCCGCGCCGCAGGGCGTGCAATCCGCCCAAGCTGCCCGCGTTGGCACTCACCAACCGTTGTGGCGGTTCGTGCTCGGCCAAGAACTGCGCGATCAAGTCCAACGTCATATCGTGGCTGCCGATGGCTAACAACGTGCGTTCAATCTCCTCCGGAGCGCGGTACAAATGCACCGTCACCGTATCCCCGGCGTTGACGCCCTCCGAGAAGCGCGGAATCAACACCAGCCCATCGGCCCGCACCAGCGAAGTCAGCACCCCCGCGCCCCGCGAAAGCGGCGCGGCCAACGTCCGCTCGCCCACCTTGCCCACCACCACGCGCACGAACTCATCATCACCGGCGGGCGAAAGCAGCGTGCGGGTGATCGTCGCCGGCATCGTGGGGCGGGCGGGCAGCGGCAGCCCTTGCCAGCGGCAGAGCAGCGGATGCACGAAAATCTCGCCGGTGAGTGCCGCCGAAACCGGATAGCCGGGGACGCCGATGATCGGCACTTCCGCGACCATCCCCAGCACCACCGGATGGCCGGGGCGCACGTTGATCCCGTGGACGAGCAGCTCGCCCAGCTCGGCGACGACGCGGGCGGTGTAATCGTCCCGCCCCGCCGACGATCCGGCGTTCACCAGCACCAAATCGGCCTGCGACGTGGCTTTGCTCACGGCCTCGGCGATGGCCTGCGGCTCATCGCGCACGATGGGATGGCGGATCGGCGTGCCGCCCCACTCGCGGACTTGCGCCGCCAGCACCAAGCTGTTGTACTCAATGATGTCGCCGGGCTGCGGCGTATCGCCGGGGGAAATCAGCTCGTCGCCGGTGGGGATGATCACCACGCGCGGGCGGCGGTAGACGGAGACGCTCGTCTGTCCCGCGCCGGCAATCGCGCCCAAGTCCACCGGACGCAGGCGGTGATTGGCCGGTAAGAGCAGCTCCGTGGCCACGATGTCCTCTCCCACCGAGCGGACGTTCTGCCAGCGGGCCAGCGGCGCACGCAGCGCAATCGCGCCCTCTTCCTCCAAGACCTGTTCAATCATCACCACCGCATCGGCCCAGCGCGGCAGAGGATCGCCGGTATCCACCGGCTCCGCCTGCTCGCCGACCCGCAGCCGCACCGGATGCGCATCGCTCGCGCCGCGTGTATCGGCGGCCCGCAGCGCGTACCCGTCCATCGCGCAGGCGTGATAGTGAGGCGAGGAGAGTTTCGCCCACACCGGCGCGGCGGTCACGCGCCCCAGAGCCTCTTCCAACGGCAACACTTCTGCTTCCAGAGGCCCCCAGCGTCCGACCGCTTGTAACGCTTGCCGTAACCGCTCCTCAGCTTCGACCAATGAAACCTCTTGCAGATAAATTGTGCGAGTGCCCATAGCTTCTCCCCAGAATGAGATTCCTTGCTATGATACCGCAAGTGTTACCCCGTGGCAAATCTCTCCACGCCGGCCCGCCGAAGCAAGCAGGCCGAAATCAATTACAATTGGGGCGCAGACTTCACGACGAGGAGAGCTAGGATGGACAAACCCAAGCGCATTCCGTATGGCATCGCCGATTACCGGCGGATGAGGCTGCATCGTATGTACTATGTGGACAAAACGGCCTACATTCCGCAGATTGAGGCCGCGCCGTATTACTTGATCTTCATCCGCCCCCGTCGCTTCGGCAAGACGCTGTGGCTTTCGACGTTGGAATCTTACTACGACATCAACCAGGCGGAGCAGTTTGAGCGGTTGTTTGGCGATACGTACATCGGCCGGCACCCGACGGAGGAGCGCAATTCGTATCTGGTGTTGTCGTTCAACTTCTCGTTGGTGAACCCCGATCCCGCCCAGGTGGAAAGCTCCTTTGGGAGCTACACGCAGCTGGTCATTGAGAACTTTCTGCGCCGTTACGCTCGCTTTTTCTCGGCGCAAGAACTGCAAAGCATCCGCCAAGCCCCGGATGCCGGGCGGTTGCAGGCGGTTTTTGACTATGTGGCGGGACACGACTTGCAACTGTACGTGTTGATAGACGAATACGACAATTTCGCCAACACGATCTTGAGCACGGCGGGGCAGGCGGCTTACCACGATTTAACGCACGGAGCGGGCTTCTTGCGCTACTTTTTCAATCTGCTCAAAGGGGCCACGACCGGCAGGATGGGCGGCTTGACGCGGCTGTTCATCACCGGAGTTTCACCGGTGACGCTGGACGATGTGACGAGCGGCTTCAACATCGGGGCCAATCTCAGCATGGACGCGCGATACAATGCCTTGTTGGGATTGCGAGAGGCGGAGGTGCGGCAGGTGCTGAGCTACTATCGCCGCGCGGGCATGCTGCTCCAGGACGAGGAGACGAGCTTGGCCACGATGCGGGCGTGGTACAACGGGTATCGCTTCGCGGAGGATGCCGTGGAGCACGTGTACAACCCGGATATGGTGTGGTACTACCTCGTGCAGATGTCCGGTCGGGAAGGCCCGCCCAAGCATCTGATAGACGGAAACATCCGCATAGACTATCAGAAG
>WFQZ01000001.1 GCA_015486785.1 Thermoflexales bacterium | reverse complement strand
GGGCTGGGGCGGGCGATGTGGCTGGCGTATACCGACCTCAATCTGCCCGCCCTGTTTGCGGCGGTTTTCTGCTCCGCAGGGATGGGAATCTCGCTCTACGCGCTGGTGGTGTGGCTGGAACGCCGCATCGTTTTCTGGCGTTAGCTACTTGTCAACGGTGCAGCCTTCCAGGTGCTCGCAGAATGTCCGGCAGAGATTGGCCGTCGTGCCGGCGTAGATGATGTAGAACTCGTTTCCGTCCTTCTTGAGCGTGTAGTGCCCCGTGCAAGGTTGAAATTCCACCGCGTTGCCTATCTGCGGCTGGACGCATTTGTAGAGGTTGACGGGGTTGAGCAGTTCGTTGCGGTCGGCGATGGCCACGGTGCCCGCTTCCAACGGTTCGTTTTGGTTGATGTAGAGCCGCGCTTGGATCGCGCCCAGGTCTTGGTAGCAGCCGACAATGTGATCGACGGCCAGCACCGCACCGGCCATTTCCGGCTGGGCGGCCAACATGGAAGCTCCTTCGGCCAGGTTACTGATGTAGCCGGTCAGGGTTTCTCCTTCAACCGTCTGATAGCCCGGCAGATCGGGCATCATCGCCACGGCGGGCGGGGTCTTGTCGGGCGCAAGGAGCGAGCAACTGCTCAACAGCAGCATGGCAATCGCCAGGATGGTCAATGTCTTGTGCATAGCTAACCTCCGGTTTTGGTTTCGTGTCGCTGATTCCGCCGCTGGGCGGGATGGCGCGAGATGCGCAGCAACGGGGGTTTCTCGCGGAACATGGGCAGGAATCGTTCTTCCCGCTTGATCAGCCGTTGGATGTTGGGGCGCAATGACCACAGGGTGAGGAGCATCGTGGGCAGGCCGAAGAGCCAAGCGGTTTCATTTTCGCCCCGCGCGAAGAAGATGACTGGCAGCAGGAACGCGATCAGGATTGAAGCTACCGAGGTGTGCCCTACCAAGAGCGCGGCGGCGATCCCTGTGCCGAGCAAGACGGGCAGGGAAACGCCCCACAGCGCGGCGGCGACGCCGACGCTGGTCATCGTGCCCGCGCCGCCGTGGAATTTGAGGAAAACCGAGTAGATGTGTCCCACAATGGCCATCAATCCGGCCAGGGCTACGCCCCAGCGGGATACGTGCATAGCTTGCGCGGCCCATATCGCGGACGCGCCTTTGAGGCCGTCGGTGAGCGCGGTGAGCACGGCGGCAGATGCGCCCGCCGAACGCCACACGTTGGCGGTGCCGGTGCGCCCGCTGCCGTACAAGCGCACGTCCACGCGCTTGAGCAGCGAGGCCCACCAAACGCCCATCGGGAGCGAGCCTAGCAAGTAAGCAATGAGTAACGCGATGATGGTGTTGCCCATATTCCCCTCGCAGTCTACAAATCTTCGCCGGTGAGCCGCTGATAGAGGGCGCGGAATTCTTCGTCAGAGTAATAGTAGATGACGACCTTGCCGCCCTTTTTACCGGCTTGCAGTTGCACGCGCGTTCCCAACGCTGCTTGGAAGTGACGCTCCAGGGCTTGGATTTCCGGGGGCTTCGCCGCCGGAGCGGCGGCGGTCTGCTCGCGCCATTGCTTCACCAGGGACTCAGTCTGGCGCACGGTGAGTTGCCGCTCGCGGACGATGCGCAGGGCCCGGTCTTGCGCCGGTTGCGGCAAGCCCAGCAACGCGCGGGCGTGTCCTTCGGTGATCTCGCGATCCAGGAGGGCTTGTTGCACCGCCGGAGAGGCTTGGAGCAAGCGCAGCGTGTTGGTGATGGCCACGCGGCTTTTTCCCACCCGCCGCGCAATTTCCGCCTGCGAGAGGCCGAATTCCGCGCTCAGTTGTTGATAGGCGAAGGCCTCTTCCAGCGGGTTGAGGTCGGCCCGTTGCACGTTTTCCACCAAGGCCAACTCCAACATTTGCTGCGGGGCGACATCCTTGACCACGACCGGCACCTCGGTCAGCCCGGCAAGTTTGGCCGCCCGCCAGCGGCGTTCCCCGGCGATGATCTGCCAGCCCGCGCCTTCATTTCGGCGCACCACCAACGGTTGTATGATGCCGTGCTCGCGGATGGAGGCGACCAACTCGGTGAGTGCTTCCGAGGCAAATTCCCGTCGCGGCTGGTGTGGGTTGGGGACGATGCGATCCAGGGGCACCATCAGTAATCCCGGAGCATCATCAGCCTCATTCGCGGGAATCAATACGCTGAGTCCGCGCCCTAGTCCTCGTTTTGCCATAGTCCTTTCCTGTTTGGGTTGCAGTGAATGGGAAATCGCTGGCGAAAGTATAACATTGTCCTTGGGGAAGCCAAGATTTCGGCCAACAAAAAAGCGGCTCCCGGAGGAGCCGCTCTGGTGTAACGATTGCGCGGACTAAATCCAGCCCTGTCCTTTGCAAAAGTCGGTGAGCGCAGGAATGGTGGTCCACTTGCCGTTGTAGGCCTGCACGCCCATGTAAATCTGGTAGCCCAGGACGGCCAATCCAATGAAGCAGCCGATAAGCACTGCGCTGAGCACGGCGGAGAGGATGTATCCCACCGCACCGAAAACCAAGGCTTGCACCGCGTGGTACTTGATGAAGGGGCGTGCTTTCTTGTCCTCCATCAGCAGCACGATAATGGGGATCAGTGGCGTGAAAATCCAGCTCAACAAGCCCCACAACTTATCATCGTCGTTGACATTCATCTCCGGGGAAACTACATTTGGTTGTTCCATGCAAAAACTCCTTTCTTTAGGCTAAATGATCGGGCCAAACACCCACAGCCATTCTAGGAGTGAACGGGCAAAAGTCAATGATCTCTGCCCGAATCCGCTTGCGCGTGCCGCAGGATACGTTGCAGGGCCTTGAGCAGCGGGCCGCTCTGCTCGAAGCCACCTTCGCCTAGCTCGCTGATGCCCAGGTAGATGGTGCGGCGGCAGCGGTGGAGCAGTCCCTGGATCAGGCGGAGCAAGGTGTCGTTCCGCGCGGCGACTTCTTGCGTGTCGTCCCACGGCTGCCCCATCGGCCAGCGGCGGCTGAGGACGTAGGGATGAGTAAGCGGCTGGTAAAGCCGTTCCCACCAGCCCCCGCTGCCGACGTTGAGCCAGAATTGCACTTCCACCGGGCGATTGTAGAGCAAGAAGGTGTAAGCCGGTGCCAAGAGCACCGCGTTCTCCTCTTGCGCTTGCCAGGGACGGAGGTATTGCGCGGCGACGACGCCATCGTGAACCATCTGGACGTAGGCGCGGCCGGCGATGGTGTCCGGCTCGGCCTGCTCCACGATGCTGCGGAATTTGCGTATTGACTCGATGAGCATCGCCGTGATGTGCCCGGCGTCGGTTTGGCGGTAGAAGCCGTAGCCGGGTTGTGAGAGCAACTCGCCGAACAGCCGCGCCAGGAAGTGGTCGAGGGGCGTCGGGTCACCGGTGATGTACTGATCCAACCACTCGCGCAGTCCCTCGTAACGCCCGCCCAGCAGGTAGGTGATGCGCGATTGCACTTCCGGCTTGAGTCCCTCGAAGGGCTGCAAACGGGGGCGATTCTCCTGCACCCGGTAGAGGATGTCCACCAGCAATTGCGCCCGAATCAAGTCCATTTCACCGATGGCCTGTACCAAGGCGTAAGCCGCGTCGTAGCGCGTGGGGACAATGCCCCAATCAGGATGCGCCAGGGCGGCGAGGGTCAGCAAGGCTTGCGCGACCGGTTCGTCGCGCAACGCCCGCGAAGGGCGGTGAGAGCGCACCGGCACCGCCCGTTGCTTGAGCCGATGGCTCAGCGAGAAGCGCAGTGCGTCGCTGAGAAACGGCGCGATCACCACGATCTCGCCGGGGGGCGTGCCGTCTCTGACCAGGGACGCGATTTCATCGGCGACCCAGTCCAACATCTGCGGGTGATAGCGGTGCAGCTCAAAGCGCAGGGGGAGCGGTTGTCGCAGCGGGGGCGGCGTCTCTTCCTGCAAGACTTTCTCAAAGGCCGCATTGAGCGATTCTATCGCCGGGGACGTGACCCATGAGTCCGTAAAGGTGACGTGATGATCGCAGAGGTCGCGCAAAGTGGACGCGCTTATCGGGTCTGCCCCCAGGAAAGCGCGATAGCCCGCGTTCTGATCGTAGATGAGCAACGCGGAGTCCGTTTCCGGAAGCCAATTGTAGAGGATGTCGTGGGCCACGGGCGTATCCTCTTCCACGTTATCCACCACCAGATGACGATATTGCGTCTGCAAGTAAGTGCGGCACAGCGGCTCGTGCCACAGCAGCGTGGAAAATATCTCCATCTGCAAAGAGAAATCCAACAGATTGTGCTCCAGGCAGTACCGGCGGAAGCGCGTGGCGCAAGTCTGAGCCTGCTCGTAGATGATCCCTTGGGCCGATTCCCCGATCCACGCGCCTTTGAGCCGGGTGGCGATCTCGGTGTAGGGGAAGCCCACCATCGCCGCCTTGTTCAAGTTGTCAATGATCTGGCTGCACAGCCGGTTACGGTTGAGCGTAACCGAGTCGAAGTAGCCTTGTTCCTCAATCAACGGGGTGACAATGCGGGTCATGTAATACTGCGCCGTTTCCAGCGTCAGGAAAATGGGACGCCCGTGCGGATGAGCGAATCCGGCTTCGGCGGCCACCAGCGGCCAAAACAGGTCAATCATCCGCCGCGCCAGCCCCCCGAAGGTCGCCAGCGTCACCCGACCGCCGGGCGGCAGGTCGGTGGATTGGGCCACGGCGCGGTAGGGAGCGTCGAGGGTGCGTTGCGGGGTCAACACCAACACGCGCTCGGCGGGGACGGCGGCGAGCAAGCGTCGCAACCATGCCGTGCCGGCTGTGGTTTTCCCGCTGCCGGCCGGGCCTTCCAGGAAAACCTTGTGCTGTCCGGCTTGCGCCGCGACGGCCTCTTGGGCAGGCGAAAGCGTGAAGTTCAACATGCCGACTCCTCTTGAGCAATAAAAAAGGCCTGGAGATCACACTCCAGGCCTTGATTGGTGAATCCCTCAAGCCTGCTTCTTTTTGGCAAACAGAGCTTGGCGCAACTCCCCCAACCCACCCTCTTTGGGAATATCCTGAACCGGCAATTGGGTGAATTTGAAGCGAATTTTGGGCAACGGGTCCCCGCCATTGCAAGTGCCGCTCTCCCAATCTTGATGCGGGTAGAAGAAAGACACAGCCTCGTTCAGGCGACGTTGCAACCGCTCCATTACCGAGCTTCCTTCTTCTCCGGCGGGGGCGATCAAGATGAACTGATACGTATCCAATTGCCCCACGAAAGGCTCAAAGTTCATCAACTCGGCGGAGGTGTTACGCAGAATCAAGGCCACGGCCCGCAACACATCATCGTGGGTGACGAACCCGTAAGCGTTGCTAAACCCGCGCATCCCGTGGAGCGAGATGCCAATGAGGGATCGCTTCGGATTTTGCGCCACCTTGGTGATCTGCTCTTCAATCAGCACCGAGGTTGGAAGTCCGGTCACCGGATGAAGGAAAGTTTCCGATTTCGTGCGGCGCAGGATGTTGCTGACCCGATACTTCAATTCTTGGACATCAAACGGCTTGGTGATGTAATCCACCGCACCCAGCTCCAGCCCCGCGAGACGATCCATTCGTTCCCGCCGCTCGGTTAGGAAGATCACCGGTGTATGTTCGGTACGACGTTGGGAGCGCAACCGCATACACACTTCGTAACCATCGATGTCCGGCAGGTGAATATCCAGCACTACCAGGTCCGGCGACTTCTCCGTAGCGAGCTTGAGCGCATCTTCTCCCCAAGCCGCATGTGAGATTTGATAGCCCTGGGAAGAGAAATAAGCCTTGAGCATCTCCGCCGTATTGGGGTCATCTTCAACAACCAAAATATGGCGCGGAGTATCTTCTCTTGCCATCCTACTGTCCTTAGTTACCCGATGGGTTCTTTATAAACGGCGTAGGAACAATGCTCTGCTCCCATCGCGATACATTCGATCTCGTCTACGCGGAAGGTGCGGCCTCCACTGAGCCAACGCAATGCTTCTTCCAAGATGCCGGTGGCAATGAAGCAAACCGGGTGGTCGGCGGTGCGTCCCCAGCACATCGAACACTTAGCAATGACGTACAGGTAATGATCGCCGCCGGGGTCTTGCACGTAGGATTTTTGATCACTCAGGGAATCGAACACTCGCGCCACGGCGGGCAGACCGGCTTTTACTTTCGCCGGGAGGGGCAACACCTTGAAGGCCAGGTCGCTCGCACCGACCAGGCCACCGAAGTTAGCCAACCCTTGCGCAAAGAGCACGCGCCCCAATCGAAGCTGCAACCCACGTCCCCCGCGTGGCCCATACATTTCTTCGAGTGCTTCGTTCAGCGCAGCGATGTAGACGAAATCGAAGCCCTTGTCCATTTCATCCGGTGGCGGATTGTCAATAAACTGCGATAGCCCGGCCATGTTGAGAATCGCGTTCAATCCATTGCGGCCCATAATCTCTTCCAGCGCGTTGAAGAGAATCAGACCAAATCGGTTAGGGTAATACAGTCCACTAGGTTCCAGGGGTGTAGCCACTGTAAGCCTCCTTACAAAATCGCAGCCAACTCTTCAGTGGCTCGGCGCATATCCAGGAAAAGCAACCCTAGCTTAGCTTGATGCCGGGCCAAAACTGTCAAGACGGCCTCCTCCCCAACAGCACGAAGGATCACGTAGCCTTTCTCGCCTTTTACATAAACTTCGTCCAGCATCCCACGGCCCAACTCCGAGGCGATTCGTTCACCCAAGGAGAGCATAGCCGCAGACATTGCCGAGACACGATCTTCTTCAATCCCCTGAGGAAGGGAAGAGGCTATTGGGAGACCGTCGACGCTGACGATGGCGGCGGCTTCAATGTCGGTGCTGCTGCTTTGGAGATCGCGCAAACGCTCGACCATACGTTCGTTCCGAGACCTGGTTGTTGCCATTTTCATCCTCCAAATGTAAAGTGATGCCCTTTTAACGAGGGAAATCTTAGCTAACGTGTAAAAAGATTACCACAGGTAGGCCAGCTTGTCAAGATTCGTCTTACGGCTTCAAACCGAGTTCCGACAAGCCTCCACGACCTCCGCGGCCAAATCGTAACGCCCGAAGGCGGGCATGATGTAGATGCCGTTGGCCCAAGGTTTTAGCTGCTCTATCAATTCCAGCGCGATGCGCACCCCTTCGCGCGGAGCATCGTCCCCGGCGGCTTCGAGCCGCGCGAAAACTTCCGGCGCGATGGTGATGCCGGGCACCTCGTTGTGCAGGAAGCGGGCGTGACGCACACCGTACAGAGGCAGAATCCCCACCAGCACCGGCACAGGCAAGGCTTCGTACTGCGCCTCGTACTGTTCCAAAAGTCGGTGCGCGGTGGCCGGATCGTACACCGGCTGGGTGAGGAAGAAATCCACCCCGGCGCGGAGCTTGCGCCGCATAATCTTGATCTGCCGCGCCGGGTCGCGCGGGGTCAGGTTTAACGCTCCACCAACGCAAAATGTGGTGGGATGACCGATGGTCGCTCCGGCGTGATCCACACCGGCATTGAATCCCTGCTTGATCAGCTTGATCAGCCCCGAAGGCACAATGTCGTAGTTATCCATCGCCTCCGGGTAATCCCCAATGGACGTGGGATCACCCATCACCACGAAGACGTTGCGGATGCCCAAGGCATGGGCGGCGAGCAGATCGCCTTGCACCCGCAAGACGTTGCGGCCACGAGTCGGGAAGTGCAAGGTGGTTTCGATGCCCAGGTGCTGCTGGATGAGGTGACACACGGCCCACGGACTCATCCGCATCCGAGCCATCGGGCTGTCAGCCACGTTGATCACATCCGCGCCGGCATCGGCCAACAGGCTGGCCCCGGCCAACAGCTTGTGGGTCGCAAGCCCCCGTGGCGGATCAACCTCCACGGCGATCACAAAATCCCCGGCGGAAAGATGCTGCGCCAAACGCGAGGGAGATTCCGGTGTTTCCAGCGGGCTGATGACGGGCGGCGTGACGGCAGATACCGAGAGCGGAATCTCCGGCGGCCCGGCATCCAGGGCGGCACGCATAGCCGCGATGTGCGCCGGCGTCGTGCCGCAGCACCCGCCGACCACGGAGGCCCCCGCGTCGGCCATGGCCCAGGTGTACTCGCCGAAGTACTCCGGCGTGGCCGGATACATAATTCGCCCGGCCACTTGCTCCGGCCAACCGGCGTTGGGCTTGCCCCAGAATCGCCCCTCCGGCACGGCCTGACGCATCAGCCGCAGGATGCGCACGATCTGCGCCGGGCCGCTGGAGCAATTGACCCCGATCACATCGGCCCCGGCATCGGCGATCCGCCGCGCTACCTTGGCCGGAGCATCGCCCAGCAAGGTGCGATCATCACGGGTGAAGGTCATCGAGGCCACCACCGGCAGATCACACACCTCCCGCGCGGCCTTGATCGCTTCAAGCACCTCGTGCAGATCGGTGATCGTCTCAATTAAGATGAAGTCCACGCCCGCAGCAGCCAGGGCCGTGATTTGCTCGGCGAAAGCAGCGCGGGCTTGATCAAGCTGCACGCGCCCAAAGGGCACCAGCCGCACGCCCAACGGGCCTACATCCCCGGCCAGCAGCACCTCCTTGAAGGAAGCGGCGATCACTCGCTGCGCCAGCTCCACGCCCGCGCGGTTGATCTGCACCACCTGCGTTTCTAGCCCATGCTCGCTGAGTTTGTAACGGTTCGCGCCGAAGGTGTTGGCGAGAATGATTTGCGCCCCGGCCTCAATGTACGCGCGATGTACCTCGGCCACAAGCGCAGGATCGGTCAAGTTGAGCGCATCGAAACAGGCATCAAAGCTCACGCCTCGCGCGTGCAGCATCGTGCCCATCGCCCCATCGGCCAACAGCGGAGTTTCTGAAGTTTCTAACCAGTCCAAGAATTTGTGAGTGCTCATAGCGTTATCATACCATAGTCACGGCTAGAGATCATAGATTGACAGAGCCGATCTCCTCCCCTATAATGAAAACGCTTGTGGCGAAAACGGCAAATGGAGGCCAAGATGATTGCGGCGAAATACTTTCAGCAGATCTCTGAGTATGTTTGGGAACTTTCCCCTAATTACGTGGCGCGGATGAGGGTGCCGGTGCGCATCTACGGCAGCCGCGCGATCTTTGAACAGGCGTTCCGCGATGAATCGGTGCAGCAGTTGATCAATGTGGCAATGCTGCCCGGCATCGTCAAGTACGCGATGGCTATGCCGGACATGCATCAAGGGTATGGATTCCCCATCGGCGGGGTGGCGGCGTTTGAGATGAAGAAGGGGATCATTTCGCCGGGCGGCGTGGGCTACGACATCAATTGCGGCGTGCGGCTGCTGGCTTCCAATCTGCTGGCGGAGGAAGTGCAACCGCACCTGGAAAAGCTGACGGCGACCCTGTACCGCTATTGCCCCAGCGGCGTGGGCGGACGGGGCGCGGTGCAACTCCAGCCGCGAGAGCTGGATGAGGTGCTGGAACGCGGCGCGGCGTGGGCTTTGGCGCACGGATACGCCACCCACGACGATCTGGCCCGCACCGAGAGCCGGGGCACATTGCCCGGCGCGCGGGCGGATGCCGTTCCGGAGCGGGCTAAAAAGCGCGGGCTGCCGCAACTGGGGTCTTTGGGCGCGGGCAATCACTTCATTGAGGTGGATGTGATTGAAGAAGTGTACGATCCGCAAGTGGCGGAGGCTTTCGGCCTGGTGCGCGGCAACGTAGCGTTGCAAATCCATTGTGGCTCTCGCGGCCTGGGGCACGAGGTATGCAGCCAATACTTGCGCCGCTTGCAGCGCGTGCCCCAGCGATACCACATCCCCATCCCGGACCGGGAGTTGGTGGCCGCGCCGGTAGATTCCCCGGAAGGGCGCGATTATCTGGCGGCGATGGCGGCGGCGGCCAATTACGCCTTCACCAACCGGCAAGTGCTGGCGCACTTCGCGCGGCGGGCTTTCGAGAAGGTGATGGCCGGTAAGGTGGCGAATTGGTCATTGCATCAGGTTTACGATGTGGCGCACAACATCGCCAAGCTGGAAACGCATCACGTGGACGGCAAAGAAGTGCGCCTCGTGGTGCATCGCAAGGGCGCAACTCGCGCCTTCCCGCCCGGCCATCCCGACTTACCGCCCGTGTATCGGGAAACGGGTCAACCGGTGCTCGTCCCCGGCTCAATGGGCACCGGCTCCTACGTCCTCGTGGGGACTGAGTCGGCGATGGAGCAGACGTTCGGCTCCACTTGCCACGGTGCGGGGCGGGTGATGAGCCGCCGCAAGGCAGCCAAAACCGCTCGCGGGGCGCAGGTGCAAGCGGAGTTGAACCGGCAAGGGATCGTGGTGCGTTCCGGCAGCATGCGCGGCCTGGCGGAGGAAGCTCCGCGAGCCTACAAGGATGTGGATGAGGTAGTCGCTTCCGTCGTCGGCGCGGGACTCGCGCGGCAAGTGGCCCGCCTGCGTCCCCTGGCCGTGATCAAAGGCTAACGCTGCACCTGTTGGAGCAAGCGGGTCGCTACGGTGGCGGCGAATCCGGCGTCCGCTTCGTTCTCCAGCATCACGGCGACGGCGTAACGCGGCACATCGCGCGAGTTCAACCCCAGAAACCACGTCAAGGTGCGCTCCGGCCCGGCGAGTGCCGTGCCCGGCACGCCGATGATGCCATCACGGGACGGCCAGGCACGGCGCAATTGCGACGCCACCTCGGCAGAGACGACCGTCGTGGTGAACGGGTGCGCCGGCGCACATCCGGCTTGCGGCTCGGCCAGCAGATGCAGGGGCGGACGCACGCCGTCGTTGCCCAGCACCGAGGCGACCACCGCCATGTGCAACGGCGTCACCAGCAAGTGCCCTTGACCCAGACTCTCCTCGCGCAAGTTGACGGCGGACGGCGGCCAATCGACGGCGGCAGAAGGCAGCGTCAGC